>CAZRXT010000053.1:0-11101 GCA_964604035.1 uncultured Prolixibacteraceae bacterium
TTGTTTCATGGTTTTAATTATTTAATGAAATCTATTGTTTCTTAAAACGAATTGAACGTGAAAACATATCAATTTCTTTGACAAAGATTATTTTTTTCTTTGTCAAAGAAAAGTTAAAATGTGTTTTAATTTGAATCCAATCAATTAATTGTAAAATAATTAGCGACAAGGATTAATCTCCAAAAGAAACACCCATATTTCGGCATTTTCTCACAAGAGGATTGTCCGATCCAACTAAATTGAGTTTATTTTCAACCTCCGATAACGGAATTGTTGTAAGTGTGTTCTTTTTTAAAGCGACCATTACCCCGTAGTTCTCTTTCGCAATTGTTTCGGCAGTGAAGGCTCCGTAGCGGGTAGCTAAAATGCGGTCCATCGCAGTTGGGCTTCCTCCTCGTTGTATGTAGCCAAGTCTTGTTTCACGGGCTTCAACGCCGGTAAGTTCGGTAATGCTTTGAGCAATGTAACTTCCTGCTGTTTTGTTCTGAGGTAAGTTATTTATTCCTTCGGCTACAACTACAATTGAGTAAGATTTTTTGTTTTCGTATCGTTCTTCAATTCTTTTGCAAACCTTTTTTATGTCGTAGTCTATTTCTGGTATTAAAATTATATCACCGCCTCCGGCCATACCTGCATAAAGAGCTATCCATCCTGCACTGTGGCCCATAACTTCAATAACCATAGCCCTGTGGTGCGAATTTGCCGTGGTATGAAGCCGGTCTATTGCTTCGGTGGCAATAGCTACTGCCGAATCGAATCCAAAGGTAATATCGGTTCCCCACACGTCGTTGTCGATGGTTTTTGGAATCCCAACAACATTCATTCCCAGATTTGTGAGTTTTGAAGCTGTTTTCATTGTACCATTTCCGCCAATGCAAACAAGGCAATCGAGCCCTAGTTCATTGTAGGTCTCTTTCATCAGTTCTGGTTTATTTATATCGCCATCGGTTGCATCGTTTTTGAATGGTTTCTCGCGCGAAGTTCCCAAAATAGTTCCGCCAAGAGTTAATATTCCAGATAGTTGCTGTTCTTCTAGTTTTGTATATTCTTTGTGTATCAAGCCAGTATATCCCGAAACAAAGCCGTAAACTTCCATCCCATATTCAATAATGGCTGTTTTTCCAACGCCCCGAATGGCTGCATTTAATCCCGGGCAATCTCCTCCTGCTGTTAAAATCCCAATTTTTTTTGGTCTTCTATTCATAATTCATCCTCCTTTTTGTGTCTCCTTTTTTCATTGAGCGAATTTACCAAATTTGAAACGGATAAAGTATAACAAGTTTCTTATGGAAAAGTTAATTATTCAGGGAAATAGCCCGAGCGGCTTAGTATTTCTTGGGCATTCTTCATTTGTAGCAGCTGAGGCAATGTAACTTCTGGGTTTTTCTTCATAAATGATTGAACGATGCGCCATCCTATCCAATTTCCTGTTTTTCCTGGCGATTCGTTTGAAAAGGTGTTTGTAAATGGGGCATCTCCTGTGTATCGTTGTAATGTTAACCGTTCAATATCGTAAAGTTGTTTTTGTTCTACAAGAAAAGTCCACATCGAAGCTTCGTTTTGTTTGCACCATTTCATCTGTTTTGGCGAGTAACCGGCTATTATCGAATCGGGAAGGGAAGGGCACATTGCTTCAACAAAATAGAGGGCTTTTCCTTGGTAAATCATATTAGACAGCAGATTATCAATCGAATCGCGATATGGGAATTCTGTGATAAATATGGCGTAGAATAAATCGGGAACGATTCTTTGTGGGGTCATCTTTGCACTTTTATATTGTGGAATGCCAAGGTAGGTGTAAAAAATGCAATCGGCTCCAAGGTACTTGTCAAGGCCAATCCCTATTACGCTATCGCCGGTTATTACCGATTGGTTAAACCCCGAAATAAATGTGTAAACTGCTGGTATTGGCTTATATGGAAAATAGGTTTTATAGTGTTTGAATCCCTCTGATATCTGTTTCTCGGTTTTGCTGAAATCGTTGAAAACAAATTGAACAGAATCGGCCACTCTTGAAATTACTGAATCGGAGACAAAAGTTTTTAGGTATGTTTCAAACCCGGGAGAGTCGAATGTGCCAATTTTTAGTACGTAGTTTGAATAGATATCAAAGAAAGTTCGATGATCATTTTTTATCTTCTCGAGGTTGCTTGCGTAAGTTGTCTGATCTTTCTCAAAAAGAAGCTTATCTACACGGGTTGTTGCAGTTGTTACCTCAATGTTCGAAACGTTGATGTTAAGCTTGTCGCGTTTGCACGAAATAAATAACACAATTAATACAATAAAACTCAGATACTTCATCGTTATAATTTTAAATATTTATTGAAACGAAAAATTTGTGAATCAATTGTGGGCAAAGTTATTAAATCAGAATTAAATCAACGGAAACAATGGAATCATAAAATTCATTCTATTTTTGTAACTCTAGTAATTATTTAAATTGGTATATACGTGAAACGAATCAACTTACTAGCAATACTTCTTGTTTTAAGTATTGTTTCATCGGCACAGAGTTTTAAGCTGGGCCTTCAGGCAAGTCCGCAGGTGTCGTGGATGAACTCTTCAAATGCAGATATCCTGAACTCGCAGGTTCGGCTAGGGATAAAATATGGCGTTGAAGCCGACATTTTTATCATTCCAGGAATTCCCCGTTATTGCTTAAACACAGGGCTTTTCGTCTCTAATAATTCGTTTAAGACACATTATAGTTCCGGAGAATCTTTTCAGGTTGGTGGTAAAACATTTGCCGAAAATGTTGATATCAGATATAACCTGAATTACCTTGAAATTCCATTGAATTTAAAACTTCGTACCGACCAGTTTTATCGGTTCACATATTACGGACAGTTTGGATTGTCGAATTTTGTAAACATCAGTGCTAAAGCTGTTTCGTCCGACGAACAACTCAACGGCGTTGATGTAAACGATGCTGTTGGTCTTTATAATCTTGCATTGCTTATGGGCGCCGGAGCCGAGTACGATTTGGGCGGTAATACTGCTCTTAATGTCGCTCTTCAATACTCAAGGGGATTGCTCGATTATTCAACAATTAAAAGTTTAAACGAGAGTAGCAGGTTTAGTTCATTACGACTTGTGTTAGGTGTGATGTTTTAATTTAAAGTTGTTATGAAGATTGCATTAGCTCAGCTTAATTTCCATATTGGTAATTTTCAGTATAATACAGATAAAATTATTCAGTATATACAAAAGGCGAAAGTCGAAAATGTTGATTTGATAATTTTCCCCGAGCTTTCGGTTTGTGGCTATCATCCCAACGATTTGCTTGAGCGAAAAGAGTTTAGTCTTTGGTGCGATAAAGCTGTAAAAATAATTGTTGCCGAGTGTAAAGGAATTGCTGCCATTATTGGGGCACCAACAATTAACGAGAGTCAAAAAGGCAAAAAGCTTCGTAATTCGGCCATATTTATTAACGATGGGGTTATTGAAAAAGTTGTTCATAAAACACTTCTTCCAACTTACGATATTTTTGATGAATACCGTCATTTCGAGCCTAATACCGAATTTGGAGTTGTAGAATTTAAAGGGCAAAAGCTAGCTATTACAATTTGCGAAGATTTGTGGGATGACCAACCTACAAACAATAGCTTCTCGAAAAGCAAACTCTATATAACTTCCCCGTTGGAAGAACTTTCAGCATTTAACCCCGATTTGGTTATCAACATTGCCGCTTCTCCTTTTTCATTTAATCAGGAAGGAAACCGCAAAGACATTATGCTTCGGAATGCGCAGGAATATAATGTTCCAATTGTGTATGTAAATCAGGTTGGTGCTCAAACTGAGCTCATCTTTGATGGTGGTTCAATGTTCATCAACTGTAATGGCAACGTTGAGCAGGAAATGGCCTATTTTTCCGAAGATTTCCGCACTATTGATATCGATAATCTTCCTGAGAAATTAGTTCAGCCCAACTATTCTACCATCGAGAAAATTTATAAAGCATTGATCCTCGGAATCAGAGATTACTTTGTAAAGATGAATTTTAAAAAGGCAACTTTAGGGCTTTCAGGAGGAATTGACTCTGCCATTGTTGCTGTTTTGGCCACCGAAGCTCTTGGAAAAGAAAACATTCATGTTTTGTTGATGCCTTCAAAATTTTCGTCAGACCATAGTATTGACGATGCTAAGCAACTTGCTGAAAATCTTGGCATCAGATATGATATTGTTGGCATTCAGCCAATGGTCGATAAGTTTGAACAAGCTCTTTCCCCAATTTTTAAAGGTTTGACAACCGATGTTACCGAAGAGAATATTCAGGCACGTACGCGTGGAATACTTTTAATGGCAATATCTAATAAGTTTGGAAACATATTGCTGAATACGACCAATAAAAGCGAATGTGCAGTTGGCTACGGAACTTTATACGGAGACATGAACGGTGGATTATCGGTTCTGGGTGATGTGTATAAAACCGATATTTTCAAATTGGCCAGGTTTATCAATCGCGATGTTGAAATTATTCCTGAAAATACAATCATCAAACCACCATCAGCCGAGCTTCGTCCCGATCAGAAAGATTCTGATTCATTGCCCGATTACGATATTCTTGATAAAATACTTTTCAGTTATATTGAAATGAATCAATCGCCCGAAGAGATTATTAATGAGGGTTTTGATGAGGCCGTTGTGATGAAAACTGTACGTATGGTTAATCTGAATGAGTATAAAAGGTTTCAGTCTCCACCAATCTTGCGTATTTCGTCAAAAGCTTTTGGCTTTGGACGGAAAATGCCTCTTGTTGCCCGTTACGAAGGATTTTGATATAGTTTATACTGAAGGCCAAAAAAAGTTGTTCATAAATAACTGATTACACAAAAAATATTAACTTTGATGCTGTACAACATAAACGACGTGGAGGTATGTTATTCACTGAACCAACATTTAATTTTTCGCACGATACTAGAAAATCAATTTATAAGTATCTGACTCCTGAAGAAAAAGAGGAGATTGAGGGTCATATCACTAGGGTAGAGATACCTCGTAACGAATTCATCTTCAAAGAAGGCGATAAACCTACTGCATTCATTACACTTGAAGAAGGAAAAGTGAAAATTTTTAAAGAAGGTGTAGGCGGCAGAGAGCAGATTCTTAGGATGGTTAAGCCCGGCGGTTTTGTTGGATACAGAGCTCTAATTGCGAATGAGAACCACAATGATTCTGCTATGGCTCTTGAAGATTCCGTGATTTATGTTGTTGATGTCGATTTCTTTTTCAATAAGTTACTGCGTAATCACAATGTCGCTTTACGATTGTTGACCAAACTTGCCAAAGAGCTTGGTTTTTCTAATTCAAGAACTGTAACTCTTACCCAGAAACATATTCGTGGACGTTTGGCTGAATCAATCATTTTGCTGAAAGACAAATACGGCATTGAAAGTGATGGCCAAACCATTAAGGCCTACCTTTCTCGCGAAGATTTAGCTAACCTTTCGAATATGACAACCTCTAATGCTATTCGTACTCTCTCTGGTTTCGTAAATGAAAAGATCATCACAATTGATGGACGGAAACTGAAAATTGTTGATTATCAGAAATTAGAGCGAATAAGCAAGCTTGGTTGAGGTTTATTTTTCCTTATTTTTTTATGAATTCAACGGCACCTAAATCGGGTAGCCCATCTGCAGTTCGGCTATTTCCAACCATGTCGAATGGAAATCTTTGTCCAATCGATAAATCACCTTTATCAACAAAAGAAGAACCAGTATCAGGTAGGTAGTTGTAAATTGAATCGAACTTGATTTCGTTATCGATGGTTAAATTCGAGTAATTTATTCGCTTGTATAACGTGTCGGGAGTAGTAAGTTTAACCATGCAATGCTCAATTTCGCAATTTATTTTTGAATCATTTCCGCCATATCTTTTCACATTGAACTCGTCGCTGTAATTTCCTGATATTACAGAGTTCCCGAAAAATATCTTTTCAAATTCCCCACCTGTAATAGTTTCGGTGTCGTTAGAAAAATAGTCTTGGATGAATACAGAACCAGCTTGTCGTCCTTCTTTGTAATTGTTTGAGACGGTAATATGGTTAAACGAATATTTCCCGGTATAAAATAGTACAATGCCTGCCCTGCTATTTGAAAATATTGTGTTAGAACATTCAATGATTGCCCCAATTGAAAACAGTCCTGAAAAGCTTTGATTTTTAATAAGAGAATTGGTTATAGAGAGACGAGGCCAGATTGGATCTAATGGATTTCCGGCTGAAATCCCAACTATTGAGTTTTTTATTACTGTATGGTCAAAAGACGATTTTCGGTTTGAAGGAGCAATAAAAATTCCATTCCACATACCGGGCATCTCTTCGTAATTATCTCCGGCTACAGTTTCATCAAACCTATCGTTTTGGAAGATTACTGGTTCTTCTTTTGTCCCCTTTACTACAACGTTTCCTAGAACATACATTCCTGCAGAGTCGTGGAAAAATATTTTTGTCCCCTTTTCAATTGTTAACGTCTGATTTTCGTCAATTGCAAGAGTATCAACAATTAAATAAGGTTTTTTGCTGCTCCACGTTTCAGATGTTGTAACCCAATAGTTTCGAATAAACGTTACATCTTGTGACCACGATAGTAATTTTACATTTTTCTGATCATTTTCTGTCTCAATAACCACTGAATCTAAACGATAGCATACCGAATCGACACTAAATTCGGGGAAAGTAGCTTCAACAAAAACGAAGATGCTGTCCTTGCTCAAAATTTCAACATCGTTAATCGATTTACAGGGTTCGCCATCAACATTCAGCCTGAAATAGGAATCGTTTCCACTTCCCAATCGGATGTTTCTTAATTTAAGAGGCGACAATCCTGGGTTGGTAATTTTGAAACTCAAGGTTGTTGAACGATATGTAGTAATCAGTGTGTCAAAAGAAAGAGTGTCGGTCGAAAGTTGAAATTCTCCTTTGGTGCTAAAGCCAAGGTTTTCTTCTTCGCAGGAATAAAAAAGTGCGAACATTGAAAAAACAATAATCAAAAATAACCTGAAAGAGCTCAACTTCATAGCATAAAAATGTTTTCGTACGATTAGTGATTATAAACGTACGGCAAAATTAGAATATTGTTTTGGTTTCCAAATAAAAGAGTTATTCCTGAAAATAGACTCTTTTTACTCGTTGTGAAACTGAGGTAAACACTTCGTAAGGGATTGTATCAAGCACTTTGGCCACTTCTGTAGCTGGGTACTCTTTCCCGAAAACAATAACCCTGTCGCCTTCTTTGGCTTCAATACCTGTAATGTCTATCATACACATATCCATGCATATATTTCCAATTGTAGGTGCTAATTGACCGTTTACCCAAATCTTACCAACTCCATTGCCAAGTTTACGATTAAATCCATCGGCATACCCAATTGGTAGAGTGGCAATTTTCATCTCGTACGTTGCAATGCCTTTTCGATTATATCCAATGGTTTCACCTTTCGGAACAGTCCTGATTTGCGAAATGGTTGTTTTAAGGGTGCTTACATTTTGAAGTGCTTTCGGATCAACGGGACTAATTCCATAGAGCCCAATTCCTAATCTCACCATTTCGTATTGGTTGTTTGCGAATCGTTCAATTCCCGATGAATTTAGGATGTGCCTTGTTACAGGGTGGTCGCATCCGGCTTGAATGATAGCTGCAAAGGCTTCGAATTTTGACAGTTGGCTTTGCGTAAATAGATCTTCTTCTGGATCATCGCTTGCAGCTAAATGCGAGAATATGGAGCTTATAAATAGTTCGTTACCTTTATTGATCTTTATCAGCAGCTTCTTCAGGTCTTCATCTTGGTCAAACCCCAAGCGTTTCATGCCAGTATCAACTTTTATGTGTACGGGGAAATTGCTAACCGCATTACGGTGGGCAGCTGGTATAAACTGATCGAGAACCCGTAATGAATAGATTACTGGTTCGAGATTGTGTTCGAGCATTAAATCGAAGCTATGTTCTTCGGGATTCATCACCACAATTGGCATTTTTATTCCAGCTTTGCGCAACGAAACGCCTTCATCGGCTATGGCTACTGCCAGATAATCGGCATGATGAAATTCAAGAACTCGGGCAATTTCGGCTGTTCCACTTCCATAAGAGAAAGCTTTAACCATTACCATGATTTTCACGTCAGGTCGGAGCTTGCTTTTAAAGTAGTTGAAATTATGGATCATTGCCGAAAGGTCAATTTCAAGCACCGTTTCGTGCGCTTTAAATTGAAGAATTGAGGCTATCAGATCGAATTGAAATTCGCGCGACCCTTTCAAAAGGATTGCTTCTTGTTTGAATTCTATTGAAGGGAGTTCGATGAGAAACTCCATTGTTGATTCGTAAAACTTGGCATTTTCGCCAAACAGATGGGCTTGTTTCGAAATGTTTGGACCAATTCCTATAAAATGATCCATCATCCGCAGGCGTATTAATTCGGCAACTTCGGCATATAATACTTCATCGCTTTTAGGTGAAAAGTAGATGTCCGAAAGAATCAATGTTTTGCTTAAATAATCTTCACTTGCCTGTTGATCAAGTGTGTCGAGTGCAATTGTTAGTGAGTTTAAATCCGAGTTATATGAATCGTTGATTACAACACATTCGTTATTTCCCTGTTTTATTTCGAGGCGCATTGCAACAGGTTGCAGTGTGCTGAATCTATTAATAATATGATCTTGGTCTTTCCCAATTGCAATTAGGGCAACCAAACAAGTGCAGGCGTTTTCTACCGAAGCATCGTCGGAAAATGGAATTGATAAGGCATATTGTTTTTCGCCTGCCTGAGCAATAATTCCGCATCCTTCGGGTACTTTCTGAATGAAATAAACAAACAGATCGGCAGTTTCGTCCATCATCGACCAAGTAATAGAGCAGAGAGGTTTCTGCTCTTCGAGTTTCTCCATGGCATCGGTAATGCCTTGATAATCCTTGTGGTATATAATTATGTCGGTGCCTTTAAAAAGGTTTAGTTTTTCTTCTACTTTATGCTCTACCGATTTGAAATTCGACTGGTGGGCTTCACCAATGTTTGTAAAAATACCTATGTCGGGTAAGATTATTCGCTGTAGTTTGTCCATTTCTCCAGGTTCCGAAATGCCAGCTTCAATAATAGCAATGTCGGCATCTTCGTCTATTAGCCAAACCGAAAGAGGAACTCCAATTTGCGAATTATAGCTTTTCGGACTCCTTATAATGTTGTATTCTTCGGCAAGAAGTTCGCTAAGCCACTCTTTTACAATTGTCTTGCCATTGCTTCCGGTAATGCCAATTACTTTTCCCTTAAACATCTTACGTTTAATGATCGCAATATTCTGAAGGGCAGCTAGTGTATCATCAACAAGAATAAAAGTTGCTTCGGGAAACTTGTGAGTTGAATAATCGGGATTTGAAATAATGAAATTGCGAACACCTTTATCGTATGCATGGCGTATAAACAGATGCCCATCGCTGCGGTCTGTTTTCAATGCAAAAAACAAGGTTGTGGCGCCCGAAACAATTGTTCTCGAATCGACAGAAAGATAAACAATCTGTGTTTCTTCTCTTTTTTGCAAGAGCTTTGCACCAATCTGCTCTGCAAGATAAAAGTTGGTTAGCATTTTCATTCTTTACTTTTTTTGAGATGCGTTAAAACATTCTCTGCACAACGGTTCGTATCCATTTTTTTCGCCAAGAACAACCAGTTTATCTTCCAATGTCAATCGGTGTGAAAAACTGGCAAGCCCTCCGCAGCGCATGCAAATGGCATGTACTTTTGTTACATATTCAGCAGTAGCCATTAGTTGAGGCATTGGGCCAAAGGGTTTTCCTTTAAAATCCATATCGAGACCGGCAACAATAACCCTGATTCCCATATCTGCCAATTTCTGACAAACTTCAACTATTGCAAGATCAAAGAACTGAGCTTCGTCAATCCCAATTACATCTACATCGCCGGTAAGTAGGAGGATATTTGAGGCTGTGTTCACAGGCGTTGATCTAATTGAATTTTCATTGTGCGAAACTACCTCTACGTCGGAATAGCGGATGTCTATCGATGGTTTAAAAATCTCTACGCGTTGCCGAGCTATCTTTGCCCGGTTCAACCTTCTTATTAGCTCTTCTGTTTTGCCCGAAAACATGGAGCCACATATTACTTCGACCCAACCTTTTTGTGGTCGTCCGCTTAAATCTTTTTCAAGAAACATCTGATTCTATTAATCCAAAAATGTAATTTTACAACTAATTGAATATTTTGTCGTTCTGTAAAATTATAGCCTAAAATTTTAATTTTTGAAGATACTATATTTCAGGTAATAATTAAATATTTCGATCATCTTTACTGTAAATAAATGAATTTTAAAGATATATGGATAATAAAACAATTCTTGAACTGATTAAGAAAAACCTTGAAGAGATTAACCTTTTGGTTGACGATTTATATAAGGGAGGAGATTATAATCAGCTTCTTATTGAAATTACTTCGGCTAAAACGAATATACTTCATCAGGAACTCAAGCTTCTCACTCCAACTGAGAGTTCTGCTTCAATTTCTAATTATTTTGAATTAGTTGCCGAGCCAATAGTTCACGATGATTTTCATGATGTACCGTCACCTATTGTAGAAATAGAACCAGAATCGGTTTCGGCTTTGGTTGATGAACTTCCGGTGGTTGAGCCAATTACTGCTGAAGTTGAAGAGCCTGAGGTTGAATCGGAACCTGCGTTTGAACAGCCTGAAGCAGAGAGTTTGACAATAGAAGAGGACGACCCTCAAATTGAAGAAAGTCCGCTAAGCGAGGAGCCAAATGTCGTTGAACCGGTGCAGGAAAATACTTTTGAAGAAGTTACTGCTTCTGTATTGGAAGAACCTAAAACTGGTGAGATTATAATTGATGAAGTTGAAGCAGAACTTCCAGCTGTTGAGGAGGTTGCTGAAGAAATACTGCCTGTTGCTGAAGAGATAAAACAGAACGAAGAGGTTCTTGCTATTGAACCAGCTGCGGTTTTAGCTCCCGAAAGAGCTGATAAAAAGGTTTTTGGAGAGCAATTCAGTAAAGAGCCTTCGCTGCACGATAAGCTTTCTGGCTCTACTGCTATCTCTTCTCGAATTAAGGGATTGCCCATAAGTAATCTTCGGTCGG
>CAZRXT010000054.1:0-2581 GCA_964604035.1 uncultured Prolixibacteraceae bacterium
GCGGTTTCATGAATTTTCAGTTCGAACTCTGCAAATTGTGTTTGACGGAAGAGAGTCCCTTTAAACCGATCGAGCCAATCCATTAGCAACGATAACTTCATGTCGTCGTTTTCAACCTTGCTAATCATGTAGTTGAAGAGCAGCACCTCGTTAAATGTTGAAGCAACCTCGGCAACAAAAGTTTCGTAATCGGCTATGGGGTAAGGCTGTGTTTTGTTCGAAAAATAGCTTTGCATTGTATGTCCCAATTCATGGGCCAATGTGCTAACGTCTTCGTATAAATCGTTATGATTTAGAAGTATATACGGATGTCCGTCGTAGTCGGAGCCATTTGAATATGCGCCCGATTGTTTTCCTTTAGTAGGATAAACATCAATCCAACGGTTGTCGATAGCTTTTTTTACTGTCGAAACATACTCGTTACCAAGTGGTTTTAAAGATTCTAATACCAATTTTGTTGCTTCGGGGTAGGAGTATTTCATGTCGATATTTTTCACCACCGGAGCATAAAGGTCGAGGTATTTTAGCGTGTCGACACCCATCATTCGCTTTTTGATTTTAAGGTAGCGGTGGAAAGCTGGCAGGTTTTTATTTACATTTTCGACAAGCGAATGGTAAACACTTACCGGGATATTGTCGGGATATAAAGCGGCTTCGAGCGATGAATTGTAGTGGCGCGATTTTGCTTGAAACATATCTTTCTTAACGTTTCCGTAGAGCATTTCGCCATAGGTTGCCCTAAATTTGGCGTAGTTGTCCCAATAGGTGTTGAACACAATTTCGCGGTCGGCACGGTTGCCCGATGCCCTGTACAATTCGTATTCTGAACTTCCGATGGATACTTTTTCGCCGTTAGATAATGTTGCTTCGGCCGAAGGCATTTCGGCATTTGAGAATGTGTTGAAAACGGTATACGAATCGTCGGAAATCATTCCTGAAAGTGCGATAATTCGTTCTTCGGGCTCGCTAAGACTGTGTTCTTTAGTGCGAAACAGATTCTCTAAAGAAAAACGGTATACGGCAAGTTTTGGATTTTCTTTCAAAAAGCCATCGATAATATTCCAGTCGACCGATAATATTTCGGGATCGATGAATGCGGATTTTGCACCAAAATCGGAAAAAATTTGTTGAAGTTCCTGTTTCATCCCCGAGTATTTCATGTCGCGCGTATCGAGGTCGGAGTTCATTGATGCGTAATTGCTTAGCTTTATTGCTTCTTTTGAAACCTCGGAGTTGAATTCGAGGCAGGCTAATAAATTACTGGCCGACTTTGTAAGTGTGCCTTTAAATTTTTCGACTTCATCTAATTTGGCCGTGAGTTGGTCTTTAGCTGCGCGCCATTCGGCATCCGACTTATAAATGTCGCTCAAATTCCATTTGTACTGTTCAGGTATTTCTTCCCTGTTTTTTTGGCTATATCCGTTCATGGTCGCAAAAATGCAAAAAACCAGAACAAACATTGCCTTTGCTAATAATTTTCGTTGATTCATATTGTGTGTAAATTGGTTTACTTATTGGTAAAATGCAACGGGCGAAAATTACGAGAGGAATAAAGAAATAAAAACCACATTCATCATGTTATTCCATTCAAAATTGAAAATCACAGAAGTAAGTAATTTATAATTTACTATTTATTATTGTCATTCAACTCAGAATATCAGTGAGATATAAAGTTTCAATTACGACATTAAATCAATCTTAGAACTTAGCTTATTCTAGTGTGTTTAAATTTTGAATAAAGGGCATTACCTGATCAAAACGGTATAATCTTGAATTTGAATTGTTAACTTTGCCACAGTAATTTAATGAAGTTTTTGGTATGGATTCAATTCGTCAAAATAAAGTCTCGCGCTTAATTCAAAAGGAACTTGCTGAAATTTTCCAGCACGAGAGCCGTGAGCATTTCCATGGGAGAATGATCTCTGTTACAGTGGTTCGGGTATCGAAAGATTTATCGGTTGCGAAGACCTATCTCAGTATCTTTCCTTCAGAAGGTTCGTCCGAAGTTCTTAATCTGGTAAAACAATTATCGCCTCAAATACGAGGGCTCTTGGGCCGAAAGGTTGGCAAGCAGCTTCGAATTGTTCCTGAACTCGATTTTTTCATCGATGACAGCCTCGATTATATCGACAAAATAACCCACATTCTTAAAGACTAGGCTTTAAAAATTGGACTTCTCTTTCTACATAGCCCGCCGATATTTGTTATCGAAGAAATCGAGAAATGTTGTGAACATTATTTCGGCTATTGCTATGGTTGGGGTTACCGCGGGTACAATTGCGCTGGTTGTTGTTCTTTCAGTTTTTAATGGGTTCGATGTTCTTATTAAATCATTCTTTAGTGTTTTTGATCCCGAAATTAAGATTGAAGTTGTTGAAGGCAAACAATTTGATCCTTGTACAGCCGAATTTCAGCAAATAAAAAACGACCCGTCGGTTGTACATTTTTGCGAAGTGGTTGAGGAAATTGCTCATTTCAGGTTTGAAGAACGGCAGACTATAGCATACATTAAAGGCGTTGACGATGAATATCTTAACATGACGCCGTTGGATAGTTTGATGTACGATGGCCGTTTAATGCT
>CAZRXT010000054.1:2681-11097 GCA_964604035.1 uncultured Prolixibacteraceae bacterium
AATATCTTAACATGACGCCGTTGGATAGTTTGATGTACGATGGCCGTTTAATGCTTAACGATGGGAATTTTAACTATGCCGTAATTGGACGTGGATTGGCCTACAATCTTGGTGCTTCTGCAAACCTTATTCACCCTATATTTATTTCGGTACCTAAAAAAGGAAGAAGCAGCGTTGTTCTTTCAAATCCTTTTAAACAGCAACATGTTTTTCTTTCAGGAATATATGCAGTTAACCAACAAGAGGTTGACGATAAGTACGCGCTTATTCCTATTGATATGGCGCGCGAACTTCTTGATATGGACAGCACAGTTACATCGGTCGAATTGAGTTTGAAACCTGACACCGACAGTAATAAATTCCAAAAGAAACTTCAGAATACATTGGGCAGCAACTACAAAGTACTAAACCGTTACCAACAGCACGAGTCGTACTATAAAGTTGCTGAAAGTGAACGTTTTTTTATTTTTCTCATTCTTTGTTTCATTCTGATTATTGCTTCTTTTAATTTGATTAGTTCTATTGCCATGCTCATTCTTGATAAAAAGAAAGATATCAATACCCTTATTAGTTTGGGGTTGTCGAAAAGGAAGATTGGGCATATCTTTTTGTTCGAAGGTTGGCTGGTTTCTTTTATTGGTGCAATAGTCGGAATTGCTATTGGAGTGTTGGTTTGTGTTGGGCAAATGCACTTTGGTTGGCTGAAATTCCCCGGTAATTTTGCTATCGAAAGTTATCCTGTTGATGTACGTTGGCCCGGTATTGTTCTAATTTTTATAACCGTAATGGTTATTGGAGGCATTGCTTCGTGGTTGCCTGTCAGGTTTCTTCCAAAGAAGTTTTTCGAATTGCGAGAAGAGTAAAAACTACTTCTAAACAGAAGTATGTTAATAATTTAGCAAGAAAGAAAGATCATCATTACTCGAGAGTTCAATTGCCTGTTTTGCCGATTTAAAAACCCTAGCCTTACTGTTTCCAATTAGCGAAAGCTTATCGTCTTCCCTCAGTATCATTGTCCCTTCGCGAAGCCCAACAACGGAGGTTTCCTTATTTGCTTCAATGAACTCAAGAATTCGTTGCTCACGGGTTTCGCCCGCATGGTTTTCGGGGTTTGTATCGAGGTAATGTGGGTTTATTTGGAACGGGACAAGATTCAGCGCATCGAACCCAAGAGGATCGGTAATTGGCATGTCGTTAGTGGTTTTTATTGTTGGGCAGACAACATTCGAACCCGCACTCCATCCAATATAAGGTGTACCGCTAAGTACTTTATCCCGAATTGCTTGGAGTAGGTTATTTTCGCGCATCATTCGTAGTAGTTGCCAGGTGTTGCCACCGCCAACAACTATAGCCCCAGCCTGTTTAATGGCTTCAACCGGATTGGCGAAGTGATGTATGCTTTGCACTGAATGGCCTATTTCGGTAAAACGTTCAGAAACTTTTTGCTCGTATTCGTTGAACGAAAAAGAGACTGCGGCATAAGGGATAAAAACACACTCAACAGGCTTTATTCCAAGGAATTTATTGATTTCACCTTTCGGATATTCGAGGTATGGCTGCCCTGCCATTGTTGAGTTACTGATTAAAAGTAGGCGCATTTTTTGTGTCGATTTAAATTATATTTTTTCTACAGAGAAATAGAAAACGGAACCTTTACCCAGTTCACTTTCAACCCAGATTTTTCCGCTGTTCAATGCTAGAAATTCGTAGCAAAGAATCAACCCCAAGCCGGTTCCTTTTTCGCCGAATGTACCTGGTCGCGACGATAGGTTTTCAATTTTGAACAGGTTTTCCATCACCTCTTCCTTCATACCAACCCCATTGTCAATTACTTTGAAAATAATTTCGTTCCCTTTTTCTTCTGTTTGTACTTCAATTGTTCCATTTTCGGGCGTAAACTTTATTGCATTTGTGACCAAATTTCGGAGCACTGTTTCAATCGTATTTTTGTCGACTAAAATTTTCAGTTCGCTTTTCGATGGAAATTTCAGTTCGATATTTTTCTTGTTTGCAACAGAAGAACATGACGATGCTGTTTCAGAAATCAGTTCATCAACAGAGATCTGCTCTTTCTTTATTGTAATACGATTGGTTTGCGTATGTGCCCAAATAAGCAAGTTGTCGAGAAGGTTGAGCGTTTGAGTTGATGAAGTTTTCAGAGCTTCAAAGTAAAGGCGCATTTTTTCTTCCGAAACTTTGCCGTATTGCATGTTAATCAGAAGGGCCATTTGGTCGATTGATGCAACGGGGTTTCTAAGATCATGACTTATGAGAGAAAGGAATTTGTTTTTTGTAGCATTGGCAACTTCCAAGTCATGATTTTGTTTTTCGATCTGTTCTTTTTGCTGTTGAATTTCTGAAGTTCGTTTTGCAACTTTTCGTTCAAGTTTTTCTTTTGCCTCGACAAGGTTTTTTACCCTGTTTTTGAAATAGACTATAACAAGCAGTGTGACTGCTGCGAATAGGAATAAGTAAAAATAAACAGTTTGCCAGAATGCAGGATGAACAACGATTAGTATTGAAGTCTCTTTATTTGTATATAGGCCGTCGCTACTGCAAGCTTTTACCTTGAAATGGTATTCGCCAGGATAAAGGTTGGTATATTGAACAAAGTTTTTTGAATAGCTGGTTTCAGTCCACTCTTTTTCAAAGCCTTCGAGTTTATATTGATACATGTTTTTGAGCGAAGGGTTAAATTCCATCGAAGAGAAATGGAGCGTAATAATCTTGTCTTTTCTGTAAAGGTCTATCCTTTCTGCAAGGTTAATTGGCTTTTTTATGTTTCGCCCATTTGGTTTTGTTATCGACTTGCCCAAAATTCTCAAGTCGGTTATTACGGCCGAGTTAACAAGCGAATCGATAATAATTGAGCTAGGATTGGCGTAATTTATACCTTCAACGCCTCCGGTATACAGCACGTTGCTTATTTTGTCGTAGAAAAGTGCGCCTTTATTTAGCTGGCTGTTAATTAGTCCGTTATGCTTGTCGAAATTGTAAGTTTTGCCATTCCCTCTATCAATAAGCGACACCCCTGAAATTGTAGCAATCCAAAGGTTGCTATCTTTATCGTTTATAGCCGATTGGATGATGTTGCTCGATAAGAGTTCGACATTGCAAACTCTTTTGATTTTCGCTTCAGATGGTATAAACTGATATAACCCTGCGCCATCGGTCGAAATTAAAAGCGAATTTGAATTTTCTACATAAATGTCTATAATGCGTTCCTTTGGAAATTCGGGAAAAGCGTCGGTTTGCGAATAAGTTTTTTGTGAGCCGTTATTTATATTGTATTTAATAAGCCCCATGCCAACATTTGCAATCCAAAGAATAGAATCTTGCAATTCGAGGTCGAAAACAGCATTTCTGAATTGATCTTTTTCGTCGAAGTTTATCGTAGTGTATTTTCCTGTTTTTTTATCAATTTTTTTGATTCCTCCGCCCCAAGTTCCGCCCCACAGAAAATCTTTATTCTCTGACATAGTAAAAATTGCTTGGCTCCAGTCATCATTTTTGTGTTCTAGGATCTTGAATTTCTTTGTTTTTGGATCGAAGAGAGAGGCAAAATTTCCATCTGTTCCAATCCATATCATTCCATTGTCGCTAAGTTTCAGTTCTAGTATCGAATTAATTTCTTTCGACTGATAATTTTCTGTTTTATGAGTTAGTAGGTTGTATTGCCAAAGTCCTTGTCCCCTGGTACCAATCCATAAATTGCTATTGTGGTCTCTGATAATTGAATAGGCATTAATTTCGATAGGCATTGGCGATAGCGGATCATCAAGTTTAAGTGTTTTGAACATTTTATCGCGCAAAGGCAACAAACTCACACCATTATCGAGAGATCCTATCCAAAGGTTGTTCTGTTTGTCTATAAAAAGTTTATTCAAAGCATTTGAACCTAAACTACTTGGGTAAAGTCTGTTTTTTCGGTATGTTGATATTTCTTCATTTTTTGAGTCGATTTTAATAAGTCCTTCTTGCCATGTTCCAATCCAGATATTATTATCGCTGTCTATGGCTATGTCAGATAAAAAGCTACTAGTTAGGTTCTTAGTTTCTTCGAGAAGAACAATTTGTTTGTCTTTTTTTGGATCTAGTTTGTAGATGTAGCCGTTCCATGTAGCAAATAGCAGCAACCCTGATTTTTTTTGACCAATTCCTTTGATGGAACCAATTTCGGTAAACCCCGATTGTTCTTTAAAAAGCCCGTAATAGGAAATCTCTTTGGTTTTTACATCTATTTTGAACACTTCGCCTTGATTTAGGCCTGCCCAAATATTTCCTTCGGAGTCGCAAAAAAGCCTGTCAACGTTAGAGTTGGCTCGTTTGTACGGATCGACATTACTTAAGCTATATTGTTCAAATTTGCCTGTTTCTTTTATCAGCTTATCTATTCCATTTCCACTTGTGCCGAACCATAAGTTGCCATCTTTGTCTTCGGCAATTGATGATATGTTTGGGCTGCTTATTCCCGAGTTTTCAGGGGTATAGTGGATAAAGTTATGTGTAAACTGATCGTACTTGCTAACTCCGCCACCAATAGTACCAATCCATAGGTCGTTCGATTTGTCAATCAGAAGAGCTTTTATGTGGTTGCTCGATATCGAATTAGAGTCCTCGGGGTTATTAATGAAATTATCGGTTTGATAGCCATCTAAACGGTTGAGACCATAATTAGTAGCTATCCAAATATACCCAAAACTGTCGCGAGCAATTGCTTCAACTGTATTGTGTGTGAGTTTTCCATTTCCAGTACTGAAACTGATAAACTTTTCGTTCGATTCTTTACCAAACAGCGCTATCCCAAGCAAAATGAATATTGAACTAACCCAAAACCTCATTAATACTGTTTTTTTCTCTTACAAAGTAGTAAAATATATTTGTTCAAAATTAAAATGTTTTGTGTTACCTGCTCTGAATTTTGAATTTACTTTCATCAAAAGATTTTGTGGTTTTGTTTTTATAAAAAATTGAGGCCACTCCTTTGTTAAAAGAGCAGCCTCATATTATTTAGAAAATGAGTTTTATTTAGAAGCAGAAAGCAAGACCAACAGTGAAAGGGGTTGTTTCGGGTCCGGTTCCTTTCTCAAAAAGTTGTGTGTTATAATAAGTTGCATATATTCCTACGTTTTCGAAACCAATGCGCGCGGTATATCCCCAGCGGAGAGGCGCAATGTTGTGGTCGCCATTGTTGCGTTTCTTTTCGCTGCCAATTTTTGTTTTTGTGTGTTCGTGAATTTTTACACCTCCAATTACCCCAGCCGATACAAATAGCCTTTTGTGGTCGTATTGCCCTGGAATCTGGAATTCGAGCATGAACGGAGCTGTTATAAATGTTGTTGACAACTTGCTCATCCTGAAATCGCTATCTTCAAGTTCTACGGGTTGGATTATGCCATTTTCATCAGCCTTGAATGTGTAGTTGTCCTTGAATTTGTAATCGTTGAAATTAAACCCTAATCCGGTAACAAAGCCAATGTACGATGAAAATCCCCAGCTGTATTCAAAAAGATTAAGGTTGACTTCAAACGATTTTTCGGGTGCTGTGGTCAAGAACTCGGGAGTTCCTTCGGCATAAATTTCAGTAGGATAAGTGGTATTCAGAAGTTGGTTGCCCCCAAAATCAATGCCGCCCCAGTGCCCACTAAACTTTTTATGTTCGCGATGTTTAATGGTTTTAACCTCTTCGTCGTCAAAATCATTGTCGTCCCAATTTTCCCAACGGGTTTGAAAAGAATCTATCCGTTCAACATCTATCCGGGTATTTTTATCGTTTGAAATGATTTCAACTGCGTGACTGCCAATTCGGATATGAACGGTGTCTACTTCTTCGGGATTTGCGAAATCTTCATCAATTTCTTCGGTTGCAAATTCGTCGAAGGGTTCTGGCTCTTCCGGTTCTTCAAATTCTTCTGCTTCTTCATTATAAATTGTATCGAAAGGTTCAATTACCAATTCTTTGGGTTGTTCCAGAACTGGTTCAATGCTGTCGGTTTGCGCAAAAAGCGAGAATGTTGAAAAGATTAATGCGATCAATAAAGTGTATGTTTTCATCCTAAAATAATTTGTTTTTAATTGGTAGGATGGAACTCGCATGGTGTGATTTTCATCCTTGTTTAGTTTTGTTTCGCTTAACTGATTTTCAATTGCGATTTTGTTAAAATATGCTCGTTTCATCCTGTATATTTTTTTAATTTATTCTGATTTTAATTCTGAACCTATGACGCACAGCGGCCAAAAAAAGTTACTTTCGATCTGATTTTTTTTTATTTCTAATTTTGTAGAACTGACATATATGACTCGCAAAGAGATTGAAACACTCTTGGAATCGGTTTATTCAAAGGCCGATTACGATTTTTTGTTTCTAAAAGCAGAAAAGGAGCAATCGTTTTTTAATTCGATTTGGGATATTGCCAAGGAAAAACCTTTTGATAAATCGTGGAGGCTTCTTTGGATTCTTGATCATGCAACGGATAAGAAAAATGATTTCATCCTACCTATTCTCGACGAATTGTACCAGATTGTGTTGGTAACCAACAATGAAAGCTATATTCGGATGGGGCTTACCCTGATATTGAAATGCCCAATTGTTGATGATTATATTTCAGCGTTACTCGACAGGGCTGTGGTTTGGATGAACGACCCTAAAGCAAAGATTTCGAGCCAGGTTTTGGGCCTTGAATTCTTTTTCCGCTCGTGCTTGAAATATCCGGAAATGAGCCCCGAACTTATTGCTAATATTAACGATATGCTTGAGCGTTCGCCATCGTCGGGGTATAAAAACAGGTTGCTGAAAATCCGTTCCAAATTAGAATCAACAAAGTTATAACTCTTTCTTCTAGTGGGTTATTCGTTGCTAATTGGTATTGAAACAGCAAGTAATTTGCTCTCGTAACCAATAGCTTTCACTTTTCCCGAGATTGTGGTGGAGTATTTGAATTTATTGTCGGAAGCTTTGTTCAACGATTTCAAAACAGATACACTTAGTTCGCCCGATTTAACTCTGCTCCAGAGCTCGTTTCCTCTCAATGCAAGTAGCTGTTTAATTGTCATGTATTTCGAGTAATCTTTCGAGTTCGAAATTTCAATTGTTTTGATTGTAGCTAATTGAAATCGTTCAAAATCGAGTATTTCTTCTTCTTTTGAAACAAAAGTGTTGCTGGCAACTAACGCTTCAATTTTTTCTGTGGAAATAGTCTGCGCTTCAATTTCTTTATAATCAATATTCTGAACAGGATTATTAGCAGCCAAAGCAACTTTTTCAGCTTTTTCGTTCGATATTCTAATTGTAGGTTTTGTTGCTAAATCTTCGCGCAATGGAACTTCTTTTTTAGAATCAGAATTCTGTGTGTAAGCAACTTCGTTTTTGTTGTCAAAACTTTGCTTGCCAACAACTTCGGCAATTGTTTCGGGTGCTATGGTATTCGTTTTATTTCCGGTATTTGTAAAAAAGAAAACGCCGAGCACGATACTTGCTGCAACAGCATACCAAAATGGCGCAATAATCCTGTTTTTTGATTTCTTAAGCTGCTCTTTGTTTTGGAATATAATTAGCGGGTCGGGCTCCAAAATTGTAGCACGATAAAGGTTGTAAGTCGCTTTCTGTTCTTTATTTATATTTATAAAACTCTTAAATTCAGCATCTTCCTTCGGCGATAGATCTCCTTCGATTGATCTGATGCAGGTTTCTTCAAAAGCATCTATCATGTCGAGATCCGAACGTTTTAACGAGTTCTTTAGTGGAAACACTTCGTTTGGAACCTCAAGCTTCATTTTTTCAAGCCCTTTCAACTCTTCGGCTAGGTCGGGATTTTTTTGTAGAAAATCGAGCACATCGTCAATCATCTCAACAGGGAGAGCCCCATCGAGGTATTCGACAAAGAAGATTTCATAATTATTGCGATCGATTTTCATAACTCTCTAAATTACAGCTTCAATTTGACCAATATAGTTCTTCAGGAAAACCCGCGCCCGGTAAATGTAAACTTTCACTTGCGATTCGTTAAGTCCAGTTACTTCACCAATTTCTTCGTAAGAGTACCCTTCATAGTCGCGAAGCAAAATTACCGATCGCTGAACTTCGGGCAATCTCTTAAGTGCTTCATCCAAAATCTCTTTCAAGTCGGAATAGTGTGAGTTGTCAGCTATTCTAGGCATTTCCGAAACATCGGTAATTACCTCTCGTTTACTTTTCCGAATTGAGTCAATCATTGCGTTGTGGGCAATGCTGAACAAGTACGATTTCGCTTTTGAATAAGCAACATCGCGACTTTGTCGCCAAAGCTTTTCAAAACTTTCTTGTACTAAATCAGATGCACGTTCGCTATCCCTGATGTTTTTCAGGATATAACGAAACAGCCGGTCGGCATTGGTTTCTACAATATCGTTATACTCGTTGGTTGTCATCTGTTAGTAA
>CAZRXT010000055.1:0-10770 GCA_964604035.1 uncultured Prolixibacteraceae bacterium
TCAATGAACTCTAATGGTTATGAGTTCTCTTTGACAACAAAAAACTTTGTAAGTAAAGATTTTAGTTGGGTTACTGATTTTATCTTCTCCGGAGCCGAAAACAAAATTACAGAACTCGATTCACGGTCTAATGTAATCGATCTTATTTCAGGTTCCGGATATGCAAAGAAGGGATATCCGGTGCGTGCTCTGTTTTCAATTCCTTTTGCAGGACTAACAAACGAAGGTTTGCCAACATTTACAAATGAAAATGGCGAAGTTACAATTACCGATATTAATTTTCAGGAGTACGAAAATCTGAATTTCCTTAAGTATGAAGGCCCTACCGATCCTACAATTACCGGAAGCCTTGGTAATACTTTATCATGGAAAGGCTTTAAATTGAATGTTTTCCTTACGTATTCCTTTGGAAACGTTGTTCGCCTCGACCCTATTTTTAGCGAACGATACTCAGATCTTTCTTCAATGCCAAAAGAATTTAAGAATCGTTGGGTTATTCCTGGCGATGAGCTTATTACTACAATTCCAGTCATCGCAAGTAAACGGCAATATCAAAACCATGAGAATCTGTCGTATGCTTACAATGCTTATAATAATTCAACAGAACGAATTGCAAAAGGCGATTTTGTTCGAATGAAAGAGGTATCGCTATCGTACAATATTTCAAAAGATTGGCTCGAAAAATTGAAAGTCAATAATCTGGCGCTAAAAGTTCAGGCAACTAATTTGTTCCTGATTTATGCCGATCGGAAATTGAACGGTCAGGATCCGGAGTTTTTTAACAGTGGTGGGGTCGCAACTCCATTGCCAAAGCAGTTTACATTCACAATAAGCATGGGCATTTAATCAGAAAGGGAGACTTAGAATGAAATCATATAAAAGAACAATAATAACTTCAATAGTATTAACGAGCTTATTCGTTAATGTTTCGTGTGATGATTATTTGGACACGATGCCCGATAATAGAACAACTCTAAATTCGCCGAAGAAAATTTCACAACTTTTGGTAAGTGCTTATCCTTCAGCTAATATTTCGGTTTTGGCAGAATTGAGTTCCGACAACTTTGTCGATAATAATTCACCCGAAGTTAGCACGGCATACAATCTTGCAAGTTTTGAACGTATGCACGATGAAGTTTTTGCTTGGGAACCCGTCGTATCTTCGACCGATAACGATAGTCCATTTTATGTTTGGGAACAATGCTACAAGGCAATTGCGACTGCAAATCATGCTCTTGAAGCAATATCTGAATTGAAAAGTCAGGATAATACACTTGATCTTGATGCTCAAAAGGGCGAAGCATTATTGTGTCGTGCTTATGGCCATTTTATTTTGGTGAATATCTTTTCTCAGGCTTACAAGGACGAGCAGTCGAGCAAAAATGATTTGGGTATTCCTTATATTACAACCCCCGAAACAAAAGTATTTGTTGATTACGACAGGGGCACTGTTGCCGATGTGTATAATAAAATTGAAGCTGATATTAATGAAGGCATCGATTTGATTAAAGATGAAAACTATTCAGTTCCGAAGTATCATTTTAATAGTTTGGCGGCTCATGCTTTTGCTGCGAGGTTTTTTTTGTTCAAGCGTAATTACGAGAAAGTAGTTTATCACTCCAACTTCGTGTTGGGAAGCGATCCTTCGACAGTTCTTCGCGATTGGTCTGTAATTTACGAAAACTCTGATGCAGAAGGATATGCATACATCAACGTTGACGAACCTGCTAACTTAATGGTAATGTCTACCAATTCGGTCTTTTCACGTGTTTTTCAGAAATATCGATATGCGTTCAATGGTAGTGCGCAAGCAGCAATGTCGGGTGGCGGACCAGGTTGGAGCGGTTGGCCTCCTTGCTTTTCTGGTGGATGGTGGTGGACTTATGAAGCAGAATTTGGCACCTTTTGTTCAAAGATTAGCGAAATGTTTGAGTACACCGATAAGATTGCCGGAATTGGCTATGCACATGTTGTGAGAACTGAATTCACAACCGATGAAACCCTTTTGTGCCGGGCCGAAGCTCTTTTGTTTATGAACAGAAAAGGCGAGGCGATAAACGATTTGAGTTCATGGTGCATTTCTCATAACGTTTCTCAAGCTATTGATGAATCGAGAATAAAACGTTTTTATACATCAAATAAGTCGAACATAGTTAAACCTTTAAATTCAGAAAAAATGAGCAGTTCGTTTGTCGTTTCTGTTGATCAAGAACCTATTGTTCAGTGTATTCTGCATTTTAGGAGAATTGAATCTATATTTGAGGGACTTCGGTGGTTCGACATAAAACGTTATGGAATTGAAATAACCCACCAGATTGGAAGTAGCACCAAGGATGTTTTAACTTGGAACGATGAAAGGCGTGCAATTCAAATTCCTCAAGATGTGATCGCAGTTGGTATGGAGGCTAATGCCCGCAAATACAAACCTTCTAACAATTATTCAATTAAACCTTTAGCCCGTTAGTCTTATGCAATTAAAAGGAAAATATATACTGATCTCTCTTTTAATTCTGCTCTTTGTGAGTGGATGCAAAAAAGATGACGACTTTACCAGTTCAATTTTTGTTGACACGGAAGAGCTTGATCCATCGTCGCCAACTTACAAGTTCGATAGTTGGTTAAATGAATGTTTTCTTGAGCCTTACAACCTTTCGTTTAAGTACCGAATGGAGGATGTTGGTTCAGATCTTGATTATAATCTGGTTCCTGTATCTTTAGATAAGTCGAAGCAACTTGCCCAACTGGTTAAATATTTGTGGTTTGATGTCTATTCTTCAATGGTTGATGAAGAATTTCTGAAAAACTACGGGCCTCGTATTATCCACCTGATAGGTTCACCGGCCTATAATCCAACTTCGGGTACAATTTTGTTGGGAACAGCCGAAGGAGGAATAAAAATTACGCTCTATAACTGTAATAGTCTGGATTTTACTGATGCAGCTATGATGAACGAATATTATTTTAAAACGATGCATCATGAGTTCGCCCATATTCTTCAACAGACCAAAAGCACCCCGAAAGATTTTGAACAAATTTCGGCTGGAAATTATTCTCCAATGGGATGGCAGTACCGTACCGATAAAGAAGCAGCGGTACTTGGCTTTGTTTCAACCTATGCTAGTAGTCAGGCTAGTGAAGATTTTGTTGAAACAATTGCTAATTTTTTGGTGAAGAGCGACAGCGACTGGAATACAATGCTTGAAATGGCCGGTGACGATGGAGCTGCAATTATCACCAAAAAGTTGTCGGTTTGTTCAAAATGGTTAACTGAAAAATGGGGGATAGACATCGTTGCTATGCGTAACGAAATAATTGAAAGAGAGCAAAATATAAATGCCGATTTCTTTGATGAAGAACTTTAAACTGCAATAAATGAGACGAATATATAACTACACATCATCTGTTTTTCTAATCCTGTTACTTTTATTTTCAGGTTGTTTGAAGGAGCAGGAAGATCTTTTTACTGAATCGGCCGCTGTACGGCTAAACAACGCCATTTCGGGAATTGATAGTACGTTGACCAATTCGCCAAACGGTTGGGAATTGCAATATTTCGCAACCAACGAAAGCCCGGGTTACCCTCTGCTTGTAAAGTTTAACAGTAATGGCGAAGCGGTTGTTGCTGCCAATAACGAGCTGCTCAACAACCAATACACCGAAGCTAAAAGTCTTTTCGATGTAATTGGCGACGATGGGCCCGTTTTAACTTTCAACACTTACAACAATGTACTCCATCTTTTCTCCGATCCGATGAGTGAGCCGGTAGGTGTGGGGCTAGGTGGTGATTATGAGTTTATTGTGCTCGATAGGTCTGATTCTCTTGTGCATCTGAAAGGAAAGAAAAATGGAACTGAAATTACGTTGAATAAATTTCCCGAAGGGTTGGCTTGGCCCAATTATTTTGCCGAAGTCAACAGGATTGACAATAAACTTTTTGGGGCCGAAATGCTGAATTTTATATCAGGAACTGACACTGTTGCAGCTTATAATGGAGCCTCGCATATTTTCGAAATGCAATATCCCGATTCGATCGATGAAACTACTATTCCGTTTATACTAACGTCAAAAGGGCTGAAATTTTATTCAGTTTTCACTACCACTACAAACACAAAAGTTCAATCGTTTTACCTAAACGACGATGAGACTAAGCTTATTTCTGTCGATGATAAGAATACCTTTTTCGAAGGTGTTAGTGTTGGTAAATACCTTGTTAATAGTCAAGTAACCTATGCTTTCGATACCACCCGTATGAGTGATAATTATAAAAGTTTGATGCGGATTTTATGCCAGGATATGGCCGAACGTTATAAGGGGAAACGAAACATTGACTATTTGGCGCTCTCTTATGAAAGCTCAATTGGGCATAGTTTCTTTTTTGCAACGACTCCAACAATTACCCGTGCCAATTTCAAAATCGAATTAAAGGTCGATCAACAATCAAGTAATCGGGTTTCTATCAGTAAAATAGGTGGCGTTTACGATGCTAACGGCGAACTCTTTTTATCGGGGGTTCCCTCTATTGGTGATGCTTGGCAAGAGTTGGAAGGCACATATAACCTTACTTCAACTCTTTCAAAACAAGAGATTAGGTTTGAAGATAAGGACAATGCGTCTCGATTCTTTGTTGTAATTAGAAGATAAAAATTTGAATATAAACCATTTATTATGAAGAAGATATTATTGTACCTATTCATCCTCGCCGTTGTTAGCACTTCTGCTGAGGCAAATAAGCGAAAGCGATTTACGAATAACTTAAATAGCGAGAGTATCGGTAACGCTGAACAAAGAATCAGCAAGGTAATTGTTCCAAAAAATAGCAATCTTGACTTTAAAAAAGTTCAGCTCTCTAAACAATTGCAACGAGTCAGGTTTCAGACAGAAAGTCTTGTGGCAAAACCATCGGTCGGAAAATCTGTATCTTTGCCCGAGGAAACTAAGTCTATTGCTTCTCTGCCCGATAATCTTTTGGGTACATTTCGTTGCAAAGGCGTATCTTACTTTGGAGGGATTGTTACTGGCGACATGATTGTTACTGCCGATGCGACTGATGCAAACAAAATTTGGCTCGACAATTTAGTGCCCGATGCAAGCAACCGTAAAGTATATGGAATCCTTTCTGATGATCAAAAGAAAATATCGATACACCAGGGCCAGATTATTTATAAAGAAGGCCAGAACACAGCTTTGCTTACTATTAATAATACTTCTGATGACCTTATTGGTGAATATAACTCAGAAACTGGGGTAATAACGTTTACTGCAGATTTATGGGGTGCAAAGGGCTCTGATGGTTTGTGGGGCGAACTGTTTACAGGCAGTGTTACTTACACCAATACTCAAATGTTACCTCCAACGGCATCGTATAGGCAGCCTCAGGGTGGAATATTTCTTGGTCTCGATCCCGACTCGTGGGGGAGTTATTATGCTTCATGTATTATCAATTCTCCATTTGTGACGTGGAACTGGAAGAATACATCTATAGAGGAAGGCGTTTCATATAAGTGGAGTTGTGCCGATAGCCTTTCGGGTGATAGTATTATATCTGATATTGATAGCCTTATGATGGACGTTGAAGATAGTTTTTACGGAACACCTGTATTAAACGCCACAAATCAGAAAGGCTATTCCAGCTCGTATATATTAGGAGCTGATTATATGTTAAAGAATTCGCCTAGTTATACAATGGCCGGTGGAGATGGCGTTTATCTTGGTTTTGATGTGGCTAACGATTACGGTTGTGCAAACCTCGATAACGGTTTCACACTATTGTCGGCTGGTGCTAATGCTTATTATTTTGGCACAGGGGCCTCCAATTTTTCAGATGCAAACTATGAGTCTTTGCTTGTTTACTATGAAGAACCCCTTTCAACATTATACTTTGAAGGTGTTAATGTCTATTTACTCGTTTTTGATGCACCCGGCGAAACACCTTTTACAATGAATATTGTTCTTAAGGAAAAAAATGCAGAAGGTAACTCAATGAAAGGCAAAGTGATTGCAAGTTCAACAATTAAGGCTAAAGATGTTTTGCCAATAAAGAATAGTTTTAATGAGATCGTTGGCTATACAATGAAATTTACCGAATTTCAAGAAAAGGACGAAGACGGATTTTCTGTCATAAAGGAATCGATGGAAATGGATAAAGCGTTTTTTCTTGAATTGACAGGGTTTAATGTTGATGGAGTTTCGATGGCTGTTTGTACCGAAGAAATTAACCCTTCAGATGGTGATAGCCGTTCATGTTTTATGGTGAAGGATGATAGTTTAATTTATTCGTGGAATAATAATAGGCAAACCATGTATATGAACCTTTCCGGGGCAGCTTATTCATACATTTCTCTCGACAAAGAGGCAATTTTCGATAGCCGAGAGGGTGGAACTTATGAGCTTAAAGCTTTTCCATTTTTCGACACGTTGTATTATGACCAAACATGGATTCCCGATTGGATTCATGTAAACGTTACCGATCAGGTTTATAACGATTCTCTTTGGTATGCCACGTTAAGCGTAACAGTTGATCCTCTTCCCGATGGACTTACTGGACGTAGTGCACCTGTATTCCTTCGTACTGTAGGGGCGTCTAAAACGTTCTATGTTAATCAGGTGTGGCCAGTTTCAAACAACGAAAAAACGGTGAAGCAATCGGCTTTTGCTTACAAAAATGCCAATGGTATCGAGGTTAAGTATCCAAATGATTTCAATACGTTAACTGTTTATTCTGCCTCCGGAGCTTTTATTGGGAAGTACAATTTGCCCGAAACAGGTAACTATCAGTTGCCTTGTTCTGGTATGGCAAATGGGTTGTATATCCTTAAATTAGAAGGAAATCAGCGGTCAGAGTCGATCAAAGTTGTGAAATAGATATTTCTTAAAAATGAAGGTGGCTTCCCGAAAAGATAGCCACCTTCATTTTTATTAGTTGTTTTATCTTGATAATACTATGTACCAACCCAAATTTAAATTACTTGGGTACAAAAAAAGCCCTTTAAAGGGCTTTTAGTATTTTGTTTTAATATTCATCTTCATTAAAGAAGAAATCATCTTTGCTGGGGTAATCGGGCCAGATGTCTTCTATTGATTCATAGACATCTCCTTCATCTTCAATTTCCTGAAGATTTTCAATTACTTCCATTGGTGCTCCCGATCTGATAGCAAAATCGATAAGTTCATCTTTTGTTGCAGGCCAAGGTGCATCTTCAAGTTTTGAGGCTAATTCTAACGTCCAGTACATAATTAGGTGTATAGTATATGTTTAACAATAAATCGTTTGTAATCTTTTGCGAATATAAAAATTTTTCCAGAAATAAATACAAAAATTATGAATTTTCTGATACCCAAAAAGTCTCTTTAATGCCGGCATTAAAATTAATGTAGCGCGAAAGAACAAACAGATAATCGGAAAGACGATTTACGAAAACTTTCAAATTGTTTTCTGTTGATTGAGAGTTATTTAGCTGAGATATTCTTCTTTCGGCTCTACGGCAAACAGTACGGGCAATGTGGGCATAGTTGGCCGCAACACTTCCTCCGGGCAAGATAAAGTTTTTTAACATTGGAAGAGACTCCTGCATTCTGTCAATTTCGTTTTCCAGTAAAAGGATTTCACTCTCCGAAAAAGGAAGCTGTTTTTTTAAGTCAGATTTTGTTTCATCGGTAGCAAGATGGGAACCAATAATAAACAGGTCATTCTGGACCGACATAAGTACTTTTTTTAGCATTTCATCATCAATGGTTGACCGTATCAAACCAATCCACGAATTGAGCTCGTCAATGGTGCCATAAGCTTCAAGTCGCTCATCAAATTTTTGTACTCTGGTGCCGCCAATCAATCCCGAAGTTCCATCATCTCCGGTTTTGGTATAGATTTTAAATTTGCTTTCCATCTTTTTACTTGTTTGATCATCACAAAATAACCGATTTTTAAATTGATTATTGCTTTGTTGATAAATTTTGAAGGACTTTTTTTGTTTAAAATTGATATGCAATATCTTTGCTTTATGCTGTCTCAATTGTCGCAGGAAATAAAATATTTGCAGGGTGTTGGGCCTAAAAGAGCAGAATTGCTGAATAAAGAACTAAAAATCTATTCACTTTACGATCTGCTTTACTATTTTCCGTATAAATATGTCGATCGGACAAAATATTATACAGTAAGGGAGGTTTCAGACAGTATGCCTTTTGTTCAAATTCTGGGGAAAATTCAATCTTTAGAGTTGGTTGGCGAGGGTAGCAAGGCAAGACTTACTGCGGTTTTTGCCGATAAAACTGGAACTCTTGATCTCATTTGGTTTAAAGGAATAAAATATGTTCAGCCTACATTAAAACCGGGAGCAGAATTCATTGTTTTTGGAAAGCCATCAAACTTCAATGGTCGGATAAATATTGTCCATCCTGAGCTTGAAAACCCCGACGAACCAAAGCAAAACGTATCGGGTTCAATACAAGCTTTTTACAACACCTCCGAGAAGATGAAGAAGAACTTCCTTACCTCGAGGGCAATCCTGAAAATTCAATCTAATCTGTTTGCTTCGCTAAAAGGTCGTATTTATGAAACGTTTCCGGCTTGGTTTGTCGAAAAGTATAAGTTTATGCCTTTGCACGATTCTTTGTATGCTGTTCATTTCCCGAAAGATAATGATGAACTTCGCAAGGCTCGTTACCGACTTAAATTTGAGGAGCTTTTTTTCATACAGCTTAAAATTCTTAGTTTAAAATCAACAAGGGATCGTAAATATCGTGGGCATATTTTTTCTGTTATTGCCGATCATTTCAATACTTTTTACAATACGTGTTTGCCTTTTGAAATGACAAATGCTCAAAAGAAAGTGATTCGCGAAATACGGAAAGATGTAGGTTCGGGCCACCAAATGAACCGTTTACTGCAGGGTGATGTTGGAAGTGGAAAAACATTGGTCGCAATTATGTCGATGTTGATGGCTATTGATAATAAAACCCAAACTTGCTTAATGGCTCCAACAGAAATACTTGCCATTCAGCATTTTGCTACGATATCCGCAATGATGGAACCTTTGAATTTGAATATTAAGCTGTTAACAGGTTCGACCAAAATTGCCTTACGCCGGATCATTCATCAGGAATTGATTGAAGGGAAACTTGATATTTTAATAGGTACTCATGCTTTGCTTGAAGATAAAGTCGCATTTAAGAACCTTGGTTTTGTGGTTATTGATGAACAGCATCGCTTTGGTGTTGCTCAGCGTGCCAGGTTGTGGAATAAAAACACCATTCCGCCTCACATTCTTGTTATGACCGCAACACCAATCCCTAGGACTCTTGCTATGACTGTTTATGGAGATCTTGACGTTTCGGTGATAGACGAGTTGCCTCCTGGTCGAAAACCTATCAAAACGCTTCATTTTCATGATAACAAGCGAAAACAAGTTTACGATTTTATCAGAACTGAAATAGAGAAAGGGCGGCAGATTTATATCGTTTATCCGTTGATTGAAGAGTCGGAATCGCTCGACTATAAGAACCTGCAAGATGGTTATGATTCGGTAAAGAGGGTTTTCCCCGATTTGAAAGTGAGTATGGTTCATGGTAAAATGAAACCAATAGACAAGGATGAAGAGATGAAACGGTTCAAAAATAAGGAGTCGAACATACTGGTTTCGACAACGGTTATTGAAGTTGGAGTCGATGTTCCTAACGCCTCTGTAATGATTATTGAAAGTGCCGAGAGGTTTGGTTTATCTCAGTTGCATCAGCTGCGGGGCAGGGTAGGCCGAGGCGCCGATCAGTCGTACTGTATCCTCATGTCGTCGTACAAGCTTTCGAGAGAGAGTACAATTAGGCTTGAAACTATGGTTCGAACCAACGATGGTTTTGAAATTGCGGAAACCGACCTGAAACTTCGCGGCCCCGGCGATTTAGAAGGAACTCAACAGAGTGGCATTGGTTTTGATCTGAAGATAGCTCAGCTTGGGAAAGATGGTGAAATTTTGTCACATGCACGAAATGTTGCTTCTGATATCCTCAGCAATGATCCTGATTTGTCGAAAGATGAAAATAACTTGTTCAAACAGAGATTGAAAGAGCTCAAAAAGGCTCAATTTAACTGGAGCAGTATTAGCTAATTCTTTTCAATCTCGTTCGCGTTAAGAGGCGATATTAATTCTTCTTCGTGAATTTTTTAACCGAGACAAAACCATCTTTATAGTTTACTTTCAGAAGGTAATATCCTGAATGTAAGTTGTTAATGTCGATACCGTTAGTTAATTGGTCTTTACTAATGTTTTCAACTATACTTCCTTGAGACGAGATCAGCGTGGCATTTTCAATTTCTGCCCAATTTGCCGACTGCAAGAATAACTGGTTAAAAGCAGGGTTCGGATATAGATAGTCGTTTGCAGCTTTGGCAATTTCAGGAATGCCAACACCCGAATCAATTTTAGAAGTATCCATCACAGAATAAAGGAAATTTATACCTAACGGGAAGCTTGTTGCCAAACTAGTTACATGATCTCCTTCTGGATCAAATTTCTTAGTGCAAGTGAGTCCGTATTTTGTAAGTGAATCTACAAACATCTCATTTTCAGGCAAAAGTTTATATTCATCTTTTCCTCCACAGTAAATAAAAAATGAGAGGTTGTTCTTGCCATCCAAATCTTTAATCAGGTTTATTGGGTTATTTTCGTTCCAAACAGAAACTATTTGTGTATCAATGGTTCCTGCCGAAGTTATTGGGAAATTAACCGGAGGCTCATTGCCCGCATTAGGCGAAAAAGCACCAGCCATTGAAAACATCAG
>CAZRXT010000056.1:0-10700 GCA_964604035.1 uncultured Prolixibacteraceae bacterium
TATCATTCAAATAAATCGTTAATTTGACGAAAAATATTATTTCTGCCTTTCAAAAATCATTATCGCAAAATAAATTTGTGTCAAACTGAGTTATAACGGATGAAAATAAATCAATTTCACAAACGGAAAAATAAAAATATATCTATATGAATATAAAAGATTTATGCATTTTAGGAACAGCAAGCTTGGCAATATGCCTCTCATCGTGTGTGCCAGTGAAGCAATATGCTGAGATGAAATCGAAAGTTGACAGCTATCAGAAAACCAACGATGCGTTGAAAGATGAAAATAGAACCCTAACTGTCGAGATAAATGAACTTGATGGGAAAATCTTAGCTCTTCAGAAAAAGATTTTTGATCTTGAACAAGATTCGGAAAGGCTAAAAAAGGAAAAGCAGAATATTACTGATCAGAAGGAAATGTTGGCCAGATCTCAAAGCGAGCTCGAAAGCCAGATTAGCAGATTAAAAGATGGCAGTTCGGAAGAGATTACTAAGTTGCTGAGCGAGTTGCAAACCCTGCAAAGCGATCTTCAGGAACGTGAAAACAAAGTTCGGGCATCGGAACTGGAGCTGAAAAGTAATGAACAGAAACTGCAAGATGCTCTTGATCAATCGAAAGCTCAACAAGCAAAACTACTTGAATTGCAAGATGCAATAAACAAACAACAAGGCTCTGTTAACGAATTAAAAGGCAAGCTAGCACAGGCTTTACGCGGATTTTACAATCAAGGACTCAGCGTGAATGAAAAAAATGGCAAAGTCTACGTTTCGCTCGAAGAACAGCTTCTCTTTCAGTCGGGCAGCTATAGTGTTGATCCAAAGGGACAAGAGGCCTTGAAAAGTTTGAGCGAAGTGCTTGCAAATAATGCCGACATAAACATCATGATAGAAGGGCATACCGATGATGTTCCTCTTAACGGAACTAACCAAATAAAAGACAACTGGGATTTAAGTGTAATGAGGGCTACGGCTGTTGCAAAGATTATCCTCAACAATAAAAAGATTGATCCTAAGAGAATTACTGCTTCTGGCCGGGGCGAATTCTTTCCTTTAGTAGTTGGCAAAACACCCGAAGCAAGAAAGAAGAACAGACGTACAGAAATTATTCTTACACCGAACCTGACAGAAGTTTTCAAGATTTTGCAAACAAATTAAAGAGCCTGATTACTAAGTTTCTTTGTGAACCTTTGTGTGATTTTCAGATTACTATTGCACAGAGGTTCACAAAGAAATCGCTTAATCGCAAAATACATCAATTTAAATTTTGAAACAGTTTTTCACTTCACATAGTAGTTGTATAGATGCCCATCGGGGCTAGCAACCAAGAGGTTGAAATTTGAACTCCCTTCGCTAATTAGACCAATACTGAATTCAGAACATCCATCAAGTGGAAAGCCTTGGCTAATAGAACCATTCAAGCTAAAAAGATATACTTTGTTCGTTGATTTACAAGTGACACCAATCTTTTTTTCCTTATTCGAAAACTGATATACAGCAGGATGGTAAGTTATTTCGGAATCGAGACTATAAGAAAACAGATTTTTCCCGGTATTACCCTGAACAAACAACTGCGTGTCATCGCCAAAAACATACTCCATTTCATCGTCGCCATCAACATTAGATACTACAAAGAAGTGATTTTCGCTGAGCTTGTTAGCCTGTGATATAACTTCATGCCTGCCATCAAAATAGGTGCGGTGAATGTTGCCTTCCTTATCGGTAGCAACTAAACGAGGCTCGTGAGACGATGAACGCTTTTCAAGATAAACCTTGTTATTCAACGAATGAGGATAAACCTCTTGGGTTTCAACCCTTATGTTCCCCTTCCGATCGAGAATGTAATCTTTCATCTGATCGGAGGCCACAATATAATCTTTCCCTTCGATCGCAATATGCTGTATTGGTTGATTTACAACATGATCGGTAATTATCGACTTCCACCCTTCGAGAAGGCCACCTTCCTGGTCGTAAGCATAAATCTCGTGATCGTCGCAAGCTACAAAAAAGCGGTAATTTCTATTTTTTTCGTAATCGAAAACTGCTACCCCATTTGTGGCATTTGTTCGAAAATTAATGGGGAAGTTTTCAACATCATTCCCATTTCTGTCGACTAAATACAACCGTTCTTTTGTATTAAACAAATATTGCAATTTGCCATTCTTGTAAAAATCAATCTGATGTACCTCTCCAATAATTGGCGATTCAAGCTTGATTTGCCAAAGAATACGCCCAACATTATTTATCAGGTAGAAATTATCTGCATTATCCTGAATAACAATCTCTTTATTCTCAGGGTCGTTAAAATTGTGAACAAACTGAGGCCGATAAGTCGAAGGTGCTAAGAGCCTGCTTTGCCATACTGTTTTAGGTTTCGATTCAATGGTTGGGTTGTAATAAAGACAGGCATTGTTGTAGATCATATTACCCGAAGAACTCACCTGCCAGGCAAAGATTTTGAACTTCCGAAGTTCATTATTCGACGAAAGATCGGATGCAATTTCGTTATTGAAAAACATTGGCGACAGTGGAAGCGACAACGATGTGTTACAATAAAAATTAAAATTGTTTTTCGATGTCATTCCTTGCTGAAACTTGACATAGGCTTCGTCAGACATTAAAGTCTCACCTAAAACATTCGACAGCAACACCTTGCTCAGCGTTTCGTACGAGTCGGCAAAGATCAAATAATTGCCATAAAGCGTAACATAACCAGTTTTAGCTCCCTTGAAAATCTGACCAAACAAAAGCGAGGGGAAATTCTCAATCGGGAATTTGTACAATTGAAAAGAGGTCTGACTGTCGATCTTGAACTCTTTCTTCCAACCATCAGCTGACATATTCTTGGCATTCAAATAAGAACGTTGGAAATCAAGCATTTTAGTTAATGCAAAACTGCCACTTTTTGTTTTCATAGCCCACGCCTTCCTATCTGGAGAGACACTTTGATCGATAGAAACCCCAAAGATTGCTGCTTCATTATCAAACACTTCAGCAATCAGTTTTTCCAAATTCGTTCCAGTAATTTTTTCAAGCTTATCGATCTGTTCTTCGCGTTTCAATAACGCATTTTTCTTTTGCAAATAGCTTCTGTAATCTTCAAAATATTTGTCTATATCAGACAGATAGACACCTCCAAAGTAAGGTGCATTATAAGGTATAATAGTTTCAATTTTAGAAACGCCCGGATTTTGATTCTGAAAAACCGTTGAAAAGTATCCTTTTTCAGGATCTCCGTTAGAAAAACCACTAAGTAATACTTTATCTTGCTTAAGATTAACATCGAGCTCTGTCCAAGCCGAATAAGATCTCGACAGCTTTGCTTTATGCTGCATAAATGCCGAAAGAGGCAGTGAAATCAAATCAACAGCCAACTCATGATTAACAAAAACATTTGCATCAGCCTTACTATCAATTGTTTTCATCAACTGAGCTAATTCTGCATTTTCTTTTTCGAAATCAACTTCGGTCTGCCTTATTGCCTCCTCAACAAGCATTGAGTTATTGCTAAATATCAGCAAATTATGAACAAAAGAATAGCCAGCAGGCATATCTGCCGAGGTAGGCGAAAACAATTCATACAAGGAAACGTTGTTGTACTTCCGTTTCTTTACTGTGAAACTATTCTTAGCAACAATTTTCTTTATATAGTCTTCGGCATATCCTCTATCTTTCGAACCATCTAATGAAGTCACACACAAGAGGTCTAACTTATTTTTTGCATCCAAATTAACAGCAACCCAAAGCTCACGATCGTTAACAATTTTCGAAAATTCAGGGTTTGTTCTATTCAAAGAATCAATTTGATCAACATAGCTTCTGATCAATTTGAGGCCATCAATCCCAGACATAGAATTCCACCAGTCGCAGCTACCGTTGAGCTCTTCTGAAAGTTCAGATATATTATTAAATTTCAGAATAATAGGAGAAGAAGATGGCACAGCACTAATGGCTGAGATTCTGGTCGAACTTTTAAAAATACAAGACACAAAAAGGAGAGAACAGAAAATTCCTCCTAAAACACCTAAAAGCAACTTTCGCAAAAACATTTGTTCCATTTGATTGCAAAAAATTAAGATTTTGTAGATAACCGAAATCGTTTCCCAAAATTATCATTATAAAATGGAAGTCTGAGTTCTCGAGCCCTTTTTGTTGATTGTTTTTGGAATTTTGAATAGTACGACCGATATCTGTTCGAGTAGAACGGCATTACTTTTAGCCGATCTTGCCGCTGCGAATCAAAGTTGAAGAAATAAGTTAAGCCAACCATGAACCGCCCAGTCACATCAAAAACATGGTCGCAGTACTCTTGGGGCAACGGCTCTTCTATTTCAGGCGAAAGCTTTGAAGTAAAATTGTAGATCCCGTCGATATAATCAACGTTCATAATCTGGGTGCTTATTTCGGCTGAAATAAAGAAACGATCGCTTAACTGGTAATTTAATCCGAATGCTGGGCTAAACATCAGATTAACACCTCGGTTTGAATCGGAATACCTTCCTTTAGCAAAAAGAGGATGTGCTAACCCTGTAAGTTCATAATTGGCCATTTCGCTGTATCCCATTTCCGATGAAACCAAAACAATGCCAACCCCAGCTCTGACATACATATTGAGAAGGTAGAACCCTTTGGTGAAGGAGCTAAAATTTATAAAGTTGTACTTTGTAAAGACGCCTAAATGTATAACATCGGATTTGTAATAAACGGCAAAAGGAAGGAAATCAGCCTGTTCGTTGTTAAACGTTTTAGAACGCATTAAATAATTAATCGTTGATGAGTTGCCCCTGTCGCCGCTATAATTTGAAAATCCTGCTTCAAAACCCAAGTCTCCCCGCTCCCATACCATCTTCGAAAGCAAAATATTATACGCAACATTTGGTTTGTTGCCCATATCGTTTGTTGGCCCTGAGAAGTCGGTATGAAACTCATTAATAAGCATGGAAGGGCCTATCTGGAATGTTAAACTCCAATTTGTTTCTAAATTGTTCTCTTCAGCAATCCAACCTTGCCCAAAAACAGAAACAGAACAACCAAACAACAAAAGAAATATTAATGCCCCGCCTCTCAAAACCCTTCACCAAGCACAATTAATAATTAAAAACCTTCAAGTAGAAGTAATAAATATTTCCAATATACTTCAAAAGATTTAAAGTGTATTCATTAGAAATCTTATTTATTGCTTTTTAATTAAAGAAGCATCAACAACTTTATAAAGCTTATCTGCTTTGCGCACTTTTGTATGAACAGGTATAGAAAATATGTCGCCTTTTTTTGCCTCATCTACAGGCTGTAAATCAATTCTTATCTCTTCTATAGTTGTTTCAATTACTCCAGAAGTTGGGCCAATAATCAACACTTGGTCTCCAACTTTCAAGCTATTAGGGGTTTCGACCTTAAACTCAGCTACGCCAAGTTTTGAAAAGAAATTCAGATTTTTACCAACGAATATTTTACGTTTTGCTGCATCTGAACCATAATTACTGCTCCACTCGCCAAGTCGCTGCCCCAAATAATAACCGTCCCAAAACCCACGGTTGAAAACAGATGCAAGCTGCTGATCCCATTTTTCAACTTTCTCGGTAGTAAATTCGCCTTTCAAATAAGCATCTACAGCTTCGCTATAACATTCAACAACTGTTTTTACATATTCCGGGGCCCGCGCCCTTCCTTCAATTTTCAGCACGCTCACACCCGCGTCTAATATCTTATCTAAGAAGTGAATGGTTTTCAAATCTTTTGGCGACATGATGTACTCATTATCAATATCGAGCTGATATCCCAACTCCTTCTCGGTGACAGTATAACCACGGCGGCAAACCTGCATGCAACTACCTCTATTGGCCGATGCATTCATTTCGTGCAAGCTCAAATAGCATTTACCCGAAACGGCCATGCACAAAGCTCCGTGAACAAAAATTTCGGTTTGAACAAGGTTTCCACTTGGCCCTTTTATCTGCTGTTCCTTTATCTGCCTATTGATTTCCCAAATACGGCCAATATTCATTTCGCGGGCAAGCACAACAACATCGGCAAATTGAGCAAAGAATTTTAGCGATTCTATATTAGTGATATTCAATTGAGTAGAAATATGCACTTCGACACCAATTTTACGGGCTAACGAAATAGCGGCCAGGTCGGCAGCAATAATTGCTGTTACCCCAGCTTCTTTTGCTGCGCTAATAATCTCTTCGAGCAAGTTTAACTCGTTGTCAAAAATTACAGTATTAACTGTCAGATAAGATTTTACACCATTTTCTGCTGCAATTGATGCAATCTTTTTCAGATCTTGAATTGTAAAATTGTTTGATGACCGAGCCCTCATATTGAGGTTCTCAATTCCAAAATATACCGATCCTGCACCAGCTTGAATCGCCGCCCTGAGCGACTCGTATGACCCCACCGGAGCCATTATTTCAATTATCTTTTTTTCCAACTGAATCTTATTTAAATATTCCAATCAACTAATATATTGAAAAATACACATAGAATTATCGCGAACCATCGTTCAACCAGATATTAATTCGTGGAGAATCCCAAATAAATGGTTTACCAATGATGTCATAATCGCCGTCTCCATCAATATCTCCGACACCGGTATTGTGTGTTCCGAATGGATTAGGAAGGTCAACCCGTTCAAATACAGCAGAACCATTATTGAAAAGAATAAAAACTTTTGGATCAGCAATTTCTTTGGTCCGCATCTCGGCCGAGACGATATCCACATCGCCATCTCTATCAAAATCAATCACTTTCAGACTATGAGCCTGACGAAGGTTTTGCTGAAGAATTGTTGGATTCCAAACACCATTTTCAAAACTATACATTACCATTGGCCCATTACCTTCGGCAGGTGTCATTACAACTTCAGGCCTTCCTCCACGAATAATCTGGCCAACATCAATTTTAGCTGCTATAAAAGATTTATCAATATCGTTTTGCAAATACTTCCCATTTTTAAAACCAAACCACATTCCTCCGGCAACTATGTCGTCAATTCCATCAAGATCGATATCGGCTTTGCAAATCCCTTCGTGAAAATTAACCCCGATATTTTTTAGTTCAGACCCTTCGGTGCGCTGAAACATTTGGCCATCGGTATTATATGAAAATATTTTGACAAGTGCCCAGTCGTCTGTTTTGGTAACATTTCCTGGTTTTTTTGCCACATAAAGAGAGTTTTCGCCCTGATTCCAAAAGGCCAGATCAAGAACTTTGTCTCCGTCGAAATCGCCAAAAACCATATCGTGATGAAAAATGGCACCAGTTTTCTTGATGCTGTTTCTTTTCCAAGTCTTGTCGGGTTCAAAATTTGGATATGGATTTTCCCACCACCAAATTTGGTTGGTCGAATCGCTTGCTACAGCAAAATCCAAATCGCCATCGCCATCGATATCACCAATGGCAGAGGCTTCACCTGCCTGAACAGTACGTTTTTCGATGATAAATTTCTCAAACTTTTTTCCTGACTTGTGCAAATACATCACAATAGCCGGGGATTCAGTTTTTTCGATAATCAGAAAATCATCCTTTCCATCGCCAGTAAAATCAGCCACAACACAATCAGTTTGAGCCTTACCTTTGCCTGGCATTTCCAAATCGCCATATTCAGTCGTAAGGAAAGTCCAACTATATTTTGGCGACTCACTCTGAGCCGACACATAGAAGCTTAGAAATAAAAACAGTATCGAAAAGAAGCAACATTTCTCCATTGTACTTGAATTTTAAAGATAACAATATCAATCAGAGATAAAAAAGGCCAGCATTGCTGGCCCCTATTTATTTTTCTTTGTTGACTTTCTTAATGTACTGTTCTAAAGCCATTGTCATTGAAGGAGCTTGCGGGTTGGGAGCTTGTATGTCCAATCGAAGTCCTGCATCTGTAACTGCTTTAGCTGTTGAAGGCCCAAACGAAGCTATTTTAATTTCATTTTGCTGAAAGTCGGGGAAATTCTGTAATAAAGAGGTAATCCCAGATGGGCTGTAAAACACTAGCACATCGTAATTAACATCTTTCAAATCAGATAAATCGCTACTAACAGTTTTATACAAAATAGCCTTCGAATATTTGGCATTCAGATCATCGAGCAACTGAGTAATATCATCTTTATGGGCAAAAGACAGTGGTACGAGAAAATTTTCGTCAACATGTTTTTTGATGATCTCGATCAGATCACTTACTTTTCCATCGCCATAAAAAATCTTTCTCTTCCTGTACACGATATACTTCTGCAAATAAAAAGCTGTAGCTTCAGAAATACAGAAATATTTCAAGGTTTCGGGTACAGTAACTCGCATTTCTACACAAATACGGAAAAAGTGATCAATAGCAGTACGACTAGTGAAAACAACAGCCGTATGGTCTAAAATATTCACTCTGGTTTGTCGGAATTCTTTGGCAGAAACACCCTCAACTTGAATAAACGAGCGGAAATCAACTTTCACATTGTTCTTCTCGGCGAGTTCATGATAGGGCGATTTTGCCGATTCCGGCTCTGGTTGCGAAACAAGTATTCTCTTGATTTTCAAAACCCAACAATTTAAGGTTCTACAATATACTTACTCTCTCAACAATATCCTCCACAATAACAGCAGAGGTAAAATTTCGAGGGTACAAAGGTACAAAATCATATAATAAATTGAAAAAACTTTTTGGGCAATTACACGAATTCCTCTGTAAAGCCCAATAATACTGAAAAATATGATGATTATTCCTCCTAAAATTATCAAAAAAAGTGCTCCATCGCCTTGAATTAGGAGTAGGGCAACCACTATTGGGAACAAGATTAACCCTAGAATTCGGTTCCCTAACTTGGCGTAAAAAATATATTCCTGAGTTTCCATCAAAGTGTCGAACGTAAAGCCAACAAAACGATAAACCAGAAACTTAAACAACACATATACAACCACTGCTCCAAAACTTACCCCAAAATATAGCAGCGAAGTTTCGGGCGATACTCCCTGTACAAAGCTGATAATCTGATACAAAAAAAGGCCAACCACCAGCAAGAAGAAGAAGTCTAACCGATACGAAACATCTAATATATTCCCAACTTTCTCGCGATAAAGTCGATTAGCCACAACCGGATTAAACAATGATTGAAACAGTTGGGCTATATATTTTTCTGAAGTAGTGAAAATAGTTGCCAAAACAACCAACAGAAACACGAACAGAATAATTGACCAGTTCTGAATAAATTGAATTTTTGGAATAAAGTTGAAATGGTAAAAAGCCTCGGGAAGCCTCATGAAAGCTGTGGGATCGATAAAATCCCTAAAAAGTGAATCAGACAACGTATAAGTCAGCGTATCTGGATAAATTTTAGTGATAACAGAATCGGGGGCGGCAACCTGATCAACCCAAAAAGAATAATTGGAATGCTGGCGAACAGGAACAGAGTCAGAGATAGTTATACTATCTTTCAGCAAACCTAAAACATCTAAACTATCTGTACCCTGAGTGGATGCAAACGATACCATTCTGTCATTTTATTTAACGCTGCGAAGATAGTATTATTTTTGCTCATTCAGTTTTTGTAATTTTCAGCTCATTCTATAAACTATGGAAATACACTTTGCACCGCTTCAAGGCCATACCGACAACGCTCATCGAATTGCCCATTCCGGGGAAATAGGAAGTGTTGATTTCTACTATGCTCCATATTACTCTGTCGACAACTACTTAAAATCGAGCCTTGGCAAGCCAATATCTCCAACGCCCGAGGATCTATTTAAAATTACGGTTCCTCAAATACTGCCGGGAAACCTAACAGAACTGAAGCTACTTATTCCTTTTATACAGAAAATGAATGCTTCTCATGTGAACATTAATTTAGGTTGCCCTTACCCAATGGCTACCAATAAAGGCCGAGGTGCTGCATTGATTCAAAAACCTGATCTTGTAGCTGCATTCATTCGCTATGTTTCCGAATACTCTAATTTGAGTGTTAGCATTAAGACTCGGATTGGGCTGAAAAATGAGGCTGAAGTTTTTCCTCTTTTAGAAAAATTGAGCACTGAAAACATACAATATTGTATTATCCACCCACGAATTGCAGCTCAACTCTACAAAGGGACGGTCAATTACTCTGCGTTTCAGAAATGTAAAGAACTCTTTCCTAACCTCGACCTGATTTACAACGGCGACATTACCTCGCTCGAAGAGTTCAGAAGATTAAAAGAGATGTTCCCCGCACAGGAAAAATGGATGATTGGCAGAGGGCTACTGGCAAACCCATTCTTGGCCGAAGAAATAAAAACAGGTGAAAAGCTATCAGATAAAGTGCACTTCGAGAAGCTCCTCGCCTACTCTTTCAGATTAATAGATGAGATTGAAGCCGACAGCAACGACTCTGGCCACGCTTTCAACAAGGTAAAAACTCAATTTATTTATCTTGGCGAGTCTTTCCCTAATCCAAAGAAAACCTTCAAAAGCATCAAAAAGTCTAAATCGATGGATGAAATCCGTTTCATACTAAACCACATATAACACAATAGGCTACAATCCACAATGATTTAATTGCATCATCTTTGCCTGCTATTTCCTGTTCGCAAAGTCATTTTTTATATTTTTGTACGATTTTTTAGTTTATAAACCTTTTCAAAATATATTACCATGGAAATACCCAGCAAGTTCGATTCTATTTCGGTAGAAGAAAAATGGTATAAATACTGGATGGACAATAACTTCTTCCATTCAGAACC
>CAZRXT010000057.1:0-10689 GCA_964604035.1 uncultured Prolixibacteraceae bacterium
TGGCTCTGAAATTTACACTAAGTACCACGATGAAGAGTGGGGGATTCCTGTTTATGATGACAGAAAAATATTTGAATTCCTTATTCTCGAAAGTGCTCAAGCCGGACTTAGTTGGATTACAATTTTAAAGCGCCGCGAAGGTTATAGAAATGCATTTGCAGGTTTTGATCCCGAAAAAGTTGCTTTGTTCGATGCTAGTATGGTTGAAGAACTGATGCAGGATTCCAGCATAATTCGCAATAGACGCAAGATTGAAGCTGCGATTGGAAACGCAAAAGCATTTTTGAAAATTCAGCATGAGTTTGGTAGTTTCAGTGCTTATATCTGGAAATTTGTCGGGGGAGAGCCAATCATCAACAACTTCAAAACATTAAAAGAGATACCAGCCAAGACAGAACTCTCCGAAGAAATCTCTAAAGATTTGAAAAAGAGAGGATTTGTTTTTCTTGGACCAACTATTGTTTATGCACACATGCAGGCAACAGGTATGGTTAACGATCATCTCACATCTTGTTTTCGACATAGCCAGTGTGCCCGATCGTAACTCTATGTTTCTCTAATTATTGAAAATATGCCTTCGAATCAATTTATTTCCCATTAGATTTTTTATTTTTATGAAGATCAAAATAAGGGGGGGATATAATGAATTTTAGAAGAGCGTTTACAGTTTTTTTACTGCTTATTGTGGCTAATTTGCTTTCGGCCCAACCAAAGAACGAAAGCGTTTCGGGCTATCTTTTCGAGACTGCAATCGACTTGCCTTCAACAAATATCAAAGATCAACATAAATCAAGCACTTGCTGGTCGTATTCAACAATGTCTTTTTTAGAATCCGAAATATTGAGAATGGGAGGTACTCCACTCGATCTTTCTGAAATGTTTGTTGTTTGGAATTGCTATAGAGCTAAGGCCGATAGATTTGTGAGAATGCATGGTAACACCAACTTTAATCCAGGCGGAGCTTTCCATGATGCACTTTGGGTGATTAAAAACTTTGGAATAGTACCAGAAGACGCATATAAAGGCTTAACAATTGGCAACGATAAACCAGTTCATGGCGAAATGGACGATGCCTTAAAGTCTTATGTTGATGGAATTGTGACGAATAAAAATAAAAAGCTTAGCTCGGTTTGGTACAGTACATTTACCGATATGCTGGACAACTATCTTGGCGTTGTTCCCGATAAGTTTTCCTATAAAGGTAAAGAGTATTCGCCAAAATCGTTTGCAGCAGAGGTTGTTAAGATAAACCCCGATGATTATGTCGAGATTGGTTCGTATACGCACCATCCGTTCTATTCAACGTTCATTCTCGAAATTCCCGACAATTGGTTATGGCAGGAAATTTACAACGTGCCAATAGCCGAAATGACCGAGATTATTGATTACGCGTTGATGAATGGTTATACTGTTGCTTGGGGTGCCGATATTAGCGACAAAGGCTTCGCTTCCAGATCAAAAGGCGTTGCTGTTATCCCCGAAGTTGACTATTCGACCATGACCGACACCGATATTGCTCGTTGGCAAGGGTTAGATGAAGATAAGCAGTTGGAAGAGCTTTATAAACTTGAAAAACCGACTAAAGAGAAGACTATAACTCAGGAAATGCGCCAAACCGATTTCGATAATTATACGTCGACCGATGATCATGGGATGCATATTGTTGGCACAGCCAAAGATCAGAATGGAACAGCCTATTACAAGGTTAAAAATTCATGGGGAGATTATAACGATTACAAAGGTTATTTCTATGTGTCGAAGCCCTATGTAGCATTAAGGACGATTGATTTCATGGTTCATAAAAACGGTATCCCAAAGCATATTAGAACAAAATTGGGTTTGTAATTATCAGCAAAATTGGACTGCAAACGCCGTTGTTGTTTCTTTCAAATCTCACTTATTTTTGTATGTATAAATTCAGAAAAAATGGAAATACACGATATACCTATAGCTGCCGATATCATTAGAAAACGGTTTCCTTTCTTTGAAAAGGGGCTGATTGAAGAAATATCTAAAGCCGGAGAATGGATAACTGTTGAAGAAGGCGAGGAATTAATGTCTGAAGGAAAATATATCCGAACTTTTCCAATTGTACTCGAAGGGCTAATCAGGGTTTGCCGCCGCGACGACGAAGGGCGCGAAGTGTTGTTGTACTACTTAAGCCCCGGACAAGTGTGTGCTATGGCTCTTACCTGTTGCATGGGGCGTATGCAAAGCCATGTTAGTGCTTTTGCCGAAGAAGACACCGAAGTTCTACGCATATCTGTTGAATACCTCGAAAAGTGGATGGTTGAATATTCAACATGGAAAGAATTTGTGATGTACACCTACCGCAACCGCTTTGACGAGCTTCTTGCCACAATTGATAATATTGCTTTCAAAAAAATGGATGAACGTTTGGTTGCCTTCTTTGCTGAACGGTTCAAAGCTAAAGGCGAAACTGTTTACCTTGGAACTCATCAGGATATTGCAAATAGCTTAACTACTTCGCGCGAAGTTATTTCGAGGTTACTTAAACAACTTGAAAAAAGCGGGCAAATAAAAATCTCCAGAAATAAAATTGACTACTCGGCACTTGTGTGACATTAGTTACTGAAAGTGCCCTTTCTCATTACTTTCTTTGCATTGTAAAACAAAAAAAATACAATGCTGAAATTCATATTGAAATATAAATCATACCTCATTGGAATTGTACTTGGAGCTATAGCAGGCTTCCTATATTGGCGATTTGTGGGGTGTTCTTCAGGTAGTTGTCCAATTACCTCTAAATGGTATAATTCAACTGTATATGGAATGGTGATTGGCGCATTGCTAGCTAGTTCATCGAAAAAGAAGACTGTCGATAAAGAGAAAGATGTAAACGTTTTAGAATAGGGATATGAAAAAATATTTTGGTTTTATAGTTATGCTGATGTTGGTTTTAGTAAATCCAGGTTGCAGGGCTTCTTCGAAAGATAAGTCGGGTACAGAGGACAACATCAATTCAGATTCAAAAATTACTTATGCTGAAAATATGAGCAAGTTCAACGAAATTATTAGTGGCAGCGAGCCAGTGCTGGTCGATTTTTATGCCGATTGGTGTGCGCCATGCCGAATGATGGCTCCAATTCTTGAAAAAGTTGCAGCCAATATGAAAGGTGAGGTAAGGGTAGTGAAAGTAGATGTTGATAAAAATCAAGATGCTGCGGTTAAATATGGAATTCGGAGTATTCCAACTCTGATGCTTTTCCAGAACGGAGAAATAAAATGGCAAGGCGTTGGGGTTATGCAAGCCGATCAGATAGAACAAATTGTGAAAACAAAAAGAAATTAGAGAGGTTTATAGTGTGAAGAACAAGATGTAGACGATTTGTGTTTGGTTATTATGGTTTAGTGTTATAAGCGGAGTTTTTCTCCGCTTTTTTTGTGCTATAAATTGGGCTTATTCTAGTTTTGTTTTTCGAGTAAATAGCAACATCAAAAGGGCTGAAACAATAGCAGTTAATGTTCCAAAGTAGAATGGAATACTTGAGTTAACCTTGTCGTATAGAATTCCTGCAATTAAACTTGCTGGAAGTAAGGTTATTCCAATCATAGCATTGTAGATTCCTAACCCGGTTCCCTTTTTGTTCTCGTCAATTATGTCGGATATAAATGCCTTTTGAATGCCGTCGGTTGCAGCAGAGTAAAGGCCATAAAGCGCAAAAAGAGCAACAATCACACTTATGCTTCCTGTCACTCCAAATCCAAAATAAACAATTGCATAAATTAGAAAGCCAAAAATCAGGATTTTCTCTTTTCCTATTTTATCGGAAAGTACTCCAATGGGGATAGCTAGCAGCACCGAAACAATACTTGTAACAAGGTAAACAAGAGGTATAAACGCAACTTTCACCCCAACTTCGTTAGCTTTTACCAACAATAATGCATCGGTCGAATTTCCCAGAGTGAAGATGAATATAATGATTAAAAAGAGATAGTATTTCTTTGGAAAATCGTTGAAGTGAAACTTTTTGAAAAGGTTCTCTTTGTTCTTTTTAGCTTCTTTTATGCCGAAAATAATTACGAATATGGCCATAAACGAAGGTATTCCTGCTAATAGGAAGATTAACTGATAGTTGTTAGGGAAAAAAGAAAGGAGGGCAAAGGCTATCAGCGGGCCAACAATCGCACCGCTGTTGTCCATTGCCTTTTGAAGGCCAAAGCTTTTTCCAGTTTCTCCATTTGTAACCGAACCTGCAACCAAACTATCGCGAGGTGCGGTGCGGATTCCTTTTCCTACTCGTTCAATAAAGCGCAGGTATAAAACTTGCATTGGAGAAATAACAACTGCATAAAGAGGCATTATCAGAGCTGAGAGGCCATAACCTATAATCATAAACGGTTTATTTCTACCTATTTTATCGCTCCAAAAGCCCGAAATTGTTTTTAAAAGTGACGCAGTGCTTTCGGCAATACCTTCAATCAACGATAAACTGGTCTTCGAAGCACCCATCGACATTAAAAACATTGGCATAACCGAATAAACCATTTTTACCGAAGTGTCGGTTAAAAAGCTTGTTATTCCAGTAGATAGGATATTCTGCGAGAAACCAAAAAATCTCTTTTCTTTTTTGACGGCATTTTCGGTACCCATTTTTTGTTGTTTTGAGGTTATGTCGGAATGCTTTGATTTTCATCATGAATTTAGGCAGGATATTCAGATTAAAAAATCCGAAGCGATTTTTTAATCGTTAATTAACGAATGACGTGAGCTTTTGGATAAAAAAACAAAGCCCCTTGAAATAAATCAAGAGACTTTGTACACAAGTTTTATAAATTGGGTTTATTCTAATTGTGTTTTTACATAGTTACCATCGTTATCTCTCATGCCTCCTGTTATAACAAGAATCAGATCAATAAGATACCAAATGCCAAGACCGCCAAGCGTGATAAGCATTAAGATTCCAGAGCTTACTCTTCCAAGATAAAACCGGTGGACACCAAAAACGCCAAGAGTAACGCATAGCAAGAAAGTTGTTAGCCAACGATAGTTAAAGGTGTTATTTTTGTAGGTATCGGGTTGAGGAACCCCGCATTTGGGGCAAATTGCAGATCTTGAGTCAATTGCAGCACCGCAGTTAAAGCAGTATTTTTCGGATTCGGTTCTCATTGTGTTTTAATTTTATTTGAAACAAATTTGAACTAAATCTATCACTTATTTGATGATCAGTTGGCGAATAAACTGTTTTAATCGGTAAACTTCAAAATAGAAAAGATACACGGCCGATTGGTTTGTTATACCAACATCTGCTGTGTATCTTTTTGTTGATAAGGAAGTTTATAAATTCCAGATTTTCCAGGAAGCTAAGGCTTGTCCGTGAAGCATATCGAGCCCATTTTTTGTTTTAGCCCCTTTTTCTTGTCCCTTTTTCATGAAAAGAGTTACTTCGGGGTTGTAAACCAGGTCGAACATCACATGTTTATCGGTTATGTATTCGTATGGAATATCAGCACAAGCATCAACTTTTGGGAATGTTCCCAGAGGCGTTGCATTGATAATAATCAGCCGTTCTTCAATTACTTTCCTGTCAATCTGATTGTATCTTATTTCGTCTTCGAAAAGTTCGTCTTCAATTGATGCCGATACATATTCGATCCCAAGTTTTTTCAGTATATGTTTTATTGCCTTAGATGCACCGCCGGTTCCGAGAATTAAAGCTCTTTTGTGTTGTGCGCTTAGCATAGGTTTTATTGAATTTTCAAAACCAATAATATCAGTATTGAAACCTTTTAGTTTTAGCCCGTCGGCTGTTCTAATTGGTTTAATTGTGTTTACCGCGCCTACAATCATAGCTTCTTCGTCAACCTCGTCGAGGTATTTCATCACCTGCTGTTTGTATGGTATTGTACAGTTGAGGCCAATTATATCAGAATTTGTTTCAAAAATTCCGGGAAATTTCTCAATTGTATCAATCTCGAAATTAAGGTATTGGTGGTCGGTTAATCCTTCTGTCTCAAATTTTTCGGTGAAGAATTTTTTTGAGAATGAGTGTCCTAATGGATAACCAACTAATCCGAATGTTTTCATGCGTATATATCTATTTTAAGTCACTGTTTATCTGTTGGATCTATAGCTGTTTATTCGAACATCTATGCCTCCACGTATGGAACTCGCCAAGATTATACATATCCTTATTGTGGCTGTTATCTGACATGCTCGTTTCATGCGTATATATTGTTTTGAATAGTGATGAAACAAATAATATTTGGCTATAATGTTTCTGATTTGTATTTGTTAATCAGATTTTTGACCGACTTATTTAAGATGGCTTCGGGGTAAGACCGATAAAAGAATTTATAATGTTGCCAGTCGGTTTTCAATGCAGACTTCAAATATTTCAATGCTATTTTTTCATCCATCGATTCAAGATGATAAGCTGCTAACCTATAGAATATTAGAGTATTGCCAGGGTGGTACGAAAGTGCATTTTCGAGCAACGAAATGGCTATGCTTTTTAAGCCTTTGTCATTCAGCATTTTCGAATATTTTAGCCAATATATCAGTTTTGTTGGAGCTAACTCTACCAAGGAGTCAAAAGCATCAATAGATTCTTTAAGCATGTTCAGTTTCGCACTGACTTTTGCGAAAAAGTATAGATAGTCGAGATTTTTTGGTTCAAACTTTAGTGCTTTTCTGATGTGCTCAAGCGAATTAAAATAGTCTTTCTTGATTTTAAACATCATGCCGGCAAGAAACCAAGCTTTGTCATTTTCTTTATTAATTGATATTGCTTTAAGAAAATAGGTAAGGGCTTTATCAAAGTTTTTGTCCTGAAAAAAGCATTCGCCTAACATGCAATAAACATCGTCGTTCAACTCGTCGTATTCCAAGTATTTTGTTAGGGCGTTTATAGCTTTATCAACTTTTCGCCAAATAAGATATGTGTTGCCCAAATTGTACCATGCATTTGGGAAATCTTCGTTTATAGTTAAAGCAAATTCGTAAGCTTCTGTTGCTTTTTTGTTGTTATTCAGTTTGTTGTAAACAATGCCAAGGTTAAACCAAGCCGATTCTGAAAATGCGTCTAAATCGAGGTACTTGTTATAACATTCAATACTCTTGTAATTTTCGCCTAGCTTATCAAAACAGAAGGCCAGTTCGTACAAAACAACTTCATTTCTTGGATTAGAGTCGTGTGCTTCAATGAAATAATCAATGGCTTTTTTAAAGTTGCCACTTTGTTCAAAAGCATAACCAATGTTGTATAAAGTGTCGTCTTTTTCGTCGAATGAATATTTTAAGGCATTCACAAAGCTGTTCTCGGCTTCTTCTACTTCGCCTAAAAGCAAGTGCGAAGAACCTTTCAATAAATGTAATTCATGATTGGAATCTTCAATTTGCAAAAGGTTGTTGGCTATGGATAATGAATTTGAAATTTCGCCTATATTTAAATAAATGTGAGCTTTTTTTGCAAGAACATTGAGCGATGCTGGGTGTTGTTGCAGCCCAAGTTCTACAACTTTAAGTGCCTGAAAGAATTTTCCTTCATCCATGAAGCTGTCAATAATGTGCTCAAACTCAAAAACATCAAAATATGTCATTTCACCAGTCTTCAGCATCTCTTCATACCGCTGAACTGCTTCAATTATTTCTCCGTCTTCGTGAAAATTATATGCTTCTCTGTTCATATTTTGCTTTGTCAGCTTCTTAATTACTGATGCTCAGGCCTTAGTAAGTCGTTAATTGTTTTAACCGGATTAAATGTTATTGCGGGAACTTCCACAAAGATAGTATTCCAATCGGACATTGCTCCATTCCATAATCCTGGTAACTCTAATGCTTTTAACTCTCTTCCGCTAAATGATTTCTGAGAAATAAAACCTGTATTTGAATCTCGAAAATCGGGGAGGTTAAACTTCAATCCTTTGTAATTTTTTGTGCTGCAAATAATATCAACAGGGTTGAAATGCGTCGAACTGTTCAGTATTTCATTCTGGGCATTATTCTCAGTGTCAATTTGAGCTTTTTCTACAATTTGTAACGAAACAGTATTGTCTGGATTTACAGCAAAGAAAGGTCCACCACCTGGTTCTCCTTCATTTTTTACCATGCCACAAATACGCAACGGACGGTTTAATTTTCTTTTGTAGAAATCAACTTTTTCTTGAGTCGAGTTGAAATTATTATCGAATTGTAACAGTAATTCTTTTCTTAGAAACAGATCAATACTTTTTAGTAAGTCTGTATTCTCCTGAGAGTTAGCCTTATCTAATTTTTCAAGATATGTGTATATTTTATTCCGAGTGGTTACAAGTAAACCTGCTAATATTTTTTTGTACCGTTTTGTCTCTCCTTTTAAATGATCGGGAACAACATTGTCGATATTTTTAATGAAAATAAGGTCTGCATCAAGTTCGTTCAAGTTTTCTATTAAAGCACCATGGCCACCTGGGCGAAAAACTAAGTTTCCTTGGTCGTCGCGGAATGGCTCATTGTTCAAGTCAACGGCAATTGTATCTGTCGATTTGTGTTGATGTGAAAAAGATACGTCGAATTGAACCCCGTACCGTTTTTGATATCCAACTCGGGAATTTTGGTACAATTGTTCAAATTTTTCCTGATGTTCGGGTGAAACGGTAAAATGAACTTTCGATAATCCGTCAGAACCAGTGCAATATGACGCCGACTCAACCATGTGTTCTTCCATCGGTGTCCTGAACGTATTGTTATATTTGTGAAAGGCAAGTTGACCTTTAGGGAGTTGTCCGTAGCCTAATCCTTCGTTGCTCAACAGTGTGCTCACTAATTTTATTTTACTCTTGTCGTTGTCGGTCGCTTTGAGCAGTTCGTTGTAGAAAGCAAATTTCTCAATGTTGTTGAAGAAATATGAAAGAAACTCACTCTCTTTTACTATTGTTTCTGCTTCATCCTCAGTTTTTGCTTTTTCAAGGAAAGTAAAAAGATCTTTGAACATTCGGCTTGCTGCTCCCGATGCTGGAACAAATTTTAATGCTGATAGACCTGTCGAAAGTGAAGTTTCGAAAACCGAAACCAAGCGAGTCTCTTCTTCTTCGCTTAGAATTCGAATTCCATTTTCAGGCGTTGCAGGTGCAATAAGCTTAATAGGAGGAAAGCCTTTCTTGAAATGATTTATCTGAAGATTTATATCTTCCAATGTAAGCCCTTGAATTTCTATTTGTTCTGTGTCTTTTTCTGTGAGCATAATTTGTGTTGATCTTACTTGTTAAAAGTAGAAAACTTCGACTGAATTCAAAATTAGAAGCAAGATATTCATTTAAAAAAATATCAACAATTTTATTTTCAGATTGAATGTCTAATTTTACACAAATGCAAAATGAACAAAGAATTTTTAGTTGGGGGCACGCCAAACGATACAACGATTTCTCTACATATTTTAGAAATCTGTTTTCTGAGCGAGTTCAGAAAGTATCAATAGATGCAGGTTTTACTTGTCCAAACCGAGATGGGAATAAGGGTCTTGGAGGGTGCACTTATTGTAATAATAAGACGTTTAAGCCATCGTACTGTAACTTGGAAAACAGTGTTGCAACGCAACTTGAAGAGGGAATTGTTTTCTTTGCAAAGAAGTATTCTTCGATGAAGTTTTTGGCTTATTTCCAAGCCTATACAAATACTTATGCGCCGCTCGAAAATCTTATTGAATTGTATGAGGCAGCGTTAAAACAACCCAAAGTTGTAGGGTTGGTTATTGCAACCCGGCCCGATTGCTTAAGCCTTGAAACCATAGAGTATCTCGCCGAACTGTCTAAACGATATTATGTTATGGTTGAACTTGGATTAGAGTCGTGCGAGAACAGTTCGCTCCAACTAATTAATCGGGGGCATACTTTTGAAGAGTCGGTTGTGGCTATCGAAAACTTATCGAAGTTCGGGATTCATAATTGTGCTCACATGATTGTTGGGCTCCCGGGTGAGTCGAAAGAGACTATTTTGAAACAACCTCAGCTTCTGTCTAAATTGCCCATCGAAAATCTAAAGCTGCATCAATTGCAGATTCAACGGGGAACAGTTATGGCAAAGCAATATGCCGAGCATCCCGAATGGTTCAACATTTATGAGAATGTGAACGATTATGTTGAAATTGTTGTTGATTACCTTGAATTGCTTAAGCCTGAAATTATTGTGGAAAGATTTGTGAGCTCTTCTCCTGCAAATTTGCTTATTGCTCCAGGATGGGGGTTGAAGAATTTCGAATTTGTGGCAAAGGTTGAAAAACGACTAAAAGAAAGAGATACCTGGCAAGGTAAACTCTTTCGTTAGTTGCTATTCTATAGTTGTTTACAACTCTTATTCCAATTAATCTTTTGCAATTGATTCGGCTGTTTCGTTTGAAGGCAACTCCAAGCCTAACCCCGAAGTTTTGTCGTCTTTCTTAAGTAATAAAGCAAAAACGAACCCCGCAACACCAAAGGCCGAAAACAACAGCATGGTTGGTATGTAGTTGAGTGAACTTCCGTTTGCGAGCATTTCTGGAGTAACTCCTAAGTTGCTTTTGTCGAGAACAATTCCTGCAATGATTGGTACTGCAAAAAGTCCGAGATTTTGGAGTGAAAACATTATTCCATAAGCAGTTCCGATTTTTGGGAGGCTTACAATTTTTGATACTGCGGGCCACATAGCCGAAGGAACTAGTGAAAAAGAAATTCCAAGCAGGAAGACCAGAATATATGGGTTGAAATTTGTGA
>CAZRXT010000058.1:0-10607 GCA_964604035.1 uncultured Prolixibacteraceae bacterium
GGTACTTTCATGGGCTCTATCGTAGGCTCTGAAGTTACTGCTGCTGCTATCGGTTTGAAAGCTGGTGTACGCCGCGACCCATTTGCAATGTTACCATTCTGTGGATATAACATGGGCGACTACTTCGGACATTGGGTAAGCATTGGCAAAAATGCTCCAGATAAGAGCAAATTACCATTGATTTTCAACGTTAACTGGTTCCGCAAATCACCTGAAGGAAAATGGTTGTGGCCAGGTTATGGCGACAATATCCGCGTATTGGGTTGGATCATCGAACGTGTTCTTGGTAATGTTGAAGCCGTTGAAACTCCAATTGGTTTATTACCTAAAAAAGAAGACATCAACATCGAAGGTCTTAAAGGACAAGCAGAATTGATGGACGCTTTATTGGAAGTTGACAAAAACCTTTGGTTAGACGAGTGCGAATTGATTGCAGAACATCAAGCAGCATTTGGAGCTCATTTACCAAAAGAAATGAAAGAGCAATTTGAATCATTAAAAGCTCGTCTTGCTTAATAAAAAATCTATTAAAAATAAAGCCGGTGTATCAACATCGGCTTTTTTTGCATGATACCCGATAAAACAAAAGAGGCTGTCCGATAAGGCAGCCTCTTTTTTACACAATCTTAAATCCCCAATTAAGAACGTGGATGAAATTGATTAATTGTATCTTTCAAATACTCTCTATCAAGATGAGTATAAATCTCGGTAGTCAATATTGACTCATGTCCGAGCATTTCTTGTACAGCTCTTAAATCAGCTCCGCCATCAATAAGATGAGTAGCGAAAGAGTGCCTGAATGTATGCGGGCTAATCTTTTTATTAAGATTTACCTTTTCAGCAAGGTTCTTGATTATTGTAAAAATCATTACCCTACTTAAAATTTGGCCTCTTCTGTTTACAAAAAGAATATCCTGAGCACTTTGACTAATCTTCAGAGACTTTCTGTAACCTTCTTGGTACTTTTTAATTTCAACAATTGCCCTATTGCTAATTGGCACTAATCTTTCTTTGTTTGATTTCCCTTCAACTTTCACATAACCTTGTTCGAAGAATAAGTTACTTGCTTTCAGATTAACCAACTCTGAAACACGCAAACCACAAGCATACAAAGTTTCGAGAATAGCTTTATTCCTCTGCCCTTCGGGTTTTTCTACATCAATAGAGTTGATGAGCAGATCAATTTCTTCTAAGCTCAAAACATCAGGAAGCTTACGCCCAATTTTTGGAGATTCGAGAAGTGATGTTGGGTCACTGTTGATCTTTTCTTCAATTAACAAATATTTGTAAAAAGATTTAATTCCAGAAATAGTTCTGGCCTGAGTACGCGGGCTTACACCTTTCTCATTCAACCATTCGACGAAACTCTTCAAATGGTTTAATTTTACTTTCTGCGGTGTAATACCTTTAAAGTTGTTCTTTAAGAAGTCCATCAACTTGTTTATATCATTGATATAAGCATTAATAGAATTCTGTGATAGGGCTTTTTCAAGTCTTAAATAGTCTTCAAACCCTCTGATGCTATCATCCCATTTCATAATTATTTTATTTTTGACTATAAGTTACAACAATTATCAATAATAACGGTCATGTAAAGTGTTTTTTTTCAATCAACTTTAATTTTTATCTTTGAATCAATATTAAAAACCTATTGAAAGATGAAAATTATTGTGATTAATGGTCCAAATTTAAACCTTTTAGGAATACGAGAAAAGAGTATTTATGGAAATAAAGATTTTGAATGCTTTTTTATTGAATTAAAAGAGAGGTTTTTGAACATAGAGCTTGTTTATTTTCAATCAAATGTTGAAGGCGAGATAATAAACCAACTTCATCATTATGGATTCGAAAGTGACGGAATAATACTAAATGCAGGTGCCTACACGCATACATCCGTTGCGATACGCGATGCCATTGCAGGAATAAAAACACCTGTGGTAGAGGTACATATCTCTAACATTCTGACTCGTGAAAGCTTTAGGCACGAATCAATTATTGGCCCTGCATGCAAGGGTAGTATAATGGGATTTGGACTAGATTCTTACAGACTTGCAATTGAAAGCTTTCTGAATAAAATAGACTAGCGCATATCTATTACTGTTATACCAGGATGTTTTTTAACATCAAAAACAAACGTTGAAGCAGGATAATTGGTGGAAGTTGTGAAAGATTTTACTTTAATAGTGTAAATGTTTCCATCTTTCCCAAACATCTTTGCGTTCATTATTTGATAAGTTGCCTGATCTATCTCAATTATCAATTTTGTGAATTCCAATTTAGAAGTTGGCACTAACTCAATTTTGTACGTTTTCTTAGAGCCATTTGTTCCTTCGCCGATGTAACTGTTTTTAAAGCCTTTCTCGTAAATAGTAAAAATTGTTGCCGGATTTATTGATCCATCTTCGCTCCCAGCCTCGCTCACATTCACTTCTTCTGCTTCGTCCATATAAGTCCATTGCGAAACGCCATCACAATAGATTTCCAAACCACTGATCGACAGTTTATATTTATCTTTTTGAAGCAATAAGGTTCCTGAATTCGTATCATTTATTCCAGCCTTGTCGTTCTGCATAATAAAATCGAACGTTGCAGTAATGCTTGGATAAGCTTTTGTCTTTTCAGACACTTTATCCAAAATTGACTTCGCTTTTTGATCAACTTGAGAAAAAAGTTGCACTGAACTAAAAACGACAAGAAATAATAATAACAGCTTTTTCATTCGTATACAATTTTATTTATGTGCCCCTTTTTCTTTTCTGGGCATTAATAATGATTAAATATCAATTAAAGTGAATTCAATTTTTGTTCCAAACCGTATTCATCCTGAAAATAAACTTTCCGGGCTTTGCTACCTTCACTAGGTCCAACAATTCCTGCTTTTTCGAGCTGATCCATTATTCTGCCGGCCCTATTGTAACCAATAGAGAATCTTCGCTGAATCATAGATGTTGACCCCTGTTGGTTTAAAACAACAAGACGGGCCGCGTCGTCGAAAAACTCATCTTTCTGGTTCATATCAACCATTCCAGGAGAGTCAATGTCTTCGCCAAGGCATTCGGGCAGAATATAGGCCGAAGGGTACGACTGCTGAGATGCAATATGATCGCAAATGCGTTCAACCTCAGGAGTATCGACCAAAGCACACTGCAAACGAACCAATTCGCTACCCGAAGAGAACAACATATCGCCTTTACCTACAAGCTGATTTGCTCCCGGAGAATCAAGAATTGTTCGGGAGTCGATCATTGAGGCTACCTTAAACGCAATTCGCGAAGGGAAGTTTGCCTTGATTGTACCTGTAATAATATTTGTTGAAGGTCGCTGAGTTGCAATAACCATATGAATACCAATGGCTCGTGCTAATTGAGCAATACGAGCAATTGGAAATTCGATCTCCTTTCCGGCAGTCATAATCAAATCGGCAAATTCATCAATTACAACAATAATGTACGGTAGATATCGATGTCCCTTTTCGGGGTTTAGCTTACGCTGAATAAACTTACGGTTATATTCTTTAAGGTTTCGGGTATGGGCACTTTTCAGCAATTCGTAACGGTTATCCATCTCGATACCAACCGAATTAAGAGTTGCCTTAACTTTTTCAACATCAGTTATGATTGGCTCATCGGCATCGGGCAGTTTTGCCAAAAAATGTTTTTCAATAATTGAATAAAGGTTTAGTTCAACTTTTTTAGGGTCAATAAAAACAAACTTCACCTGCGAGGGGTGTTTCTTGTAAAGTATTGAAGCAATAATTGCATTCAACCCAACAGATTTACCCTGGCCAGTTGCCCCTGCAACAAGAAGATGGGGCATTTTTGCAAGGTCGAAAATGAAGATTTCATTTGATATGGTACGCCCCATAGCAACAGGAAGTTCAGCGGTTGTTTCCTGAAATTTCTTTGATGCCAGAATTGACCGCATTGAAACAACTTGAGGTTGCCGGTTTGGCACTTCGATACCGATAGTTCCCTTTCCTGGAATTGGGGCAATAATCCTGATTCCTAAAGCAGAGAGACTTAACGCTATGTCATCTTCGAGATTCTTGATTTTCGAGATTCGAATACCTTGAGCAGGAATAATTTCGTACAATGTAACGGTAGGTCCGATCGTAGCCTTAATCTTTACAATCTCAATCTTGAAATTTTTGAGAGTCTCTACAATCTTATTTTTGTTCTCGATCAATTCCTCATCGCTTACTTCAGATTTTAGATGTGAATAATCTTCAAGTAAATCGATAGGTGGATAATGGTAATGTGTTAAATCGAGTGTTGGATCGTAATCGTCCATTGGTGGATGATTTTCCCATTCAACATCATCATCACCATCCTGACTTTCAACAACAATATCAGAATCATCAGCATCGAGTAGCGTTTCAACAACAGGTATCGACTTATTCTCTGTCAAATTATTAGTTGTGAATCTTGGATCTTCATCATCTCTAATATATTCTTCATCATCTTCAGAGCCATCGCTTATATCAAAGCCAATTTCTTCTTTTGGCTGAACTTTTTCCTTCAAAACAGGGGGTTCTTCCTCGTCAGAAAACTTATTAAAAATCAGATTGTCAATTTTTTTGTCCTTTTTTTCGGGATTAGTTTCTTTCAATGAAGAATCATCTTTCTTTTTGAAAACGCTTGTATCAGGTGTTAGTTTATGAAGAAATGGTTGCTTGAAATAATTCACAAACCCTTCAACAACAAATACAAGGTAGATAAGCAGCGAAACTAACAAGACAAAGAAAGTTCCCACTTTGCCTATAAAAGAGTTAAGCCAAATTGCCACATAATAACCATAAGTACCTCCCGGATATAGACTTGCAGAATGATAACGACTTTCGAATGCATAACCCAATGTTACTGAGAGCCACAAAATTAAAACCAATGCCTTAATTGTTTTCGAAAGAAGTCCCGGCACTTTCTGGCTCAGTAATTTCAAGCTATAAACAATCATCAGGTAGATGAAAATAAAAGATGAAACTCCGAACCAACTATTTATAAATACATTAGCAACCCATGCACCAGTTTTTCCTGTAATATTTTTTACTTTGATTTCAGGATTTTTGATCAGCTCGAGCCAATTCATTTTCAATATACTTTGATCGGCTCCTGCACAAAATAAAAAGCTGGTGAAAGCTATCAACAAATAAATAGAAATAGCAATCAAAACTAATCCAAAAATTACCTTGAATTTATCATTTCTAACTTGGTTTGAAGCCTTCGTTTCAGCTGAGTTATTTTTGGTAATCGACTTTTTGCTACTTGTTTTACTCCTTTCGGCCATAAGGGAATTAGGGTTGATATTGTACGATTGCAAAATTATCAAAATTGACGAAACAGCACCCTGTTTACTTGCTCGATTAAACGTTTAAATTCAATTTAAATTCCTTTCTTCTCATTTTTAAATCAAAATAATCTGATAAATACATTAAAATATCACTATTATTTTCTTTTTTATGTTGTAAGTTCGATTCAAAAAATAAAAATTGACAAAGAAACTTTTATTCATAAAAAAGCGATATAATGAAACTAAAGAACAGGCACTTTCTAAAGCTTCTTGATTTCACGCCCGAAGAGATTGAGCATCTTTTAGATTTATCGCATAAACTGAAACGCGAGAAGTTTTCAGGCATTGAAGACATGAGGTTATCGGGGAAAAATATTGCGCTCATTTTTGAAAAAACGTCAACTAGAACAAGAGCGGCTTTCGAAGTCTCGGCATACGACCAAGGAGCGCATGTAACATATTTTGGACCAGCAACTTCTCAACTAGAACACAAAGAGAGCATAAAAGATACGGCCAGAGTTTTGGGACGTATGTACGATGCGATTGAATACCGAGGCTACGGGCAAGTGGTTGTTGAAGAATTGGCAAAATATGCGGGAGTGCCAGTCATAAACGGACTGACCGAAGAGTTTCATCCCACTCAGGTACTGGCTGACTTTTTGACGATGCAAGAACATTCACCGAAACGCTTGAATCAGATTAAGTTTTGTTTTCTTGGTGATGCCAAAAACAACATGGGAAATTCGCTAATGGTTGGTGCCGCTAAAATGGGAATGGATTTTAGGGCTGCTGCACCAAAGTCTTGTCAGCAAAACAGAGAATTGGTAACACAATGCGAAGAAATTGCCCTGCAAACCGGAGCAAAAATTCTGATCACCGACAACATTGAGGAGGCTGTAAAAGATTGCGACTTTTTATACACCGATGTTTGGCTTTCGATGGGTGAAAATGAAAATAATTGGAAAGAACGCATTGAGCTGCTAAAACCCTATCAGGTAAACTCTAACATCATGAAAATGACTGGAAACAGCGATGTGAAATTTATGCATTGCCTACCAGCATATCATAATAGAGACACAAAAATTGGTCAGGAAATCTTTAATGAATTTGGACTCGATGCATTAGAGGTAACCGATGAGGTTTTTGAAAGTGAGGCTTCCATTGTTTTTGATCAGGCGGAAAACAGGTTGCATACAATTAAAGCTGTATTAGTTGCGATAATTCCATAAAAAGAGGCTGTTGCTCATTAAAGTTCAACAGCCTCACTATAATTTTTAAACAAATTATGCCCCGATCAGGAATTCAGAAGTTTTACTTTTCGTGCTTGATATTCATCTTCTGTCAGAATTCCTTTTTCCTTTAGTTCGAACAATTTTTCGAGTTCGGCAGCAACATCAACTTTAGCCTGTCCTTTAACCATAGCGTTGGCCAAACCTTGTGCCTGCTTTTCAATCTGATATTGTTTATACTCTTCTTGCTTCAAGGTAATTGTATCTTTTAGCTTTTTAGGGCTACTAACCATTCGGTAAGTTGTTGAACCAATCTCGGCGGCAGTCTGAATTTGCACATTACCAAACCCAAAAACTTTACCCCAGAAGGTTTGGAAATAAGTAATATTGTTGATTTTATCGAGAGGACTCTCTTTCGATTTGTTCGACAACACACCCTCTTCGTCAATTACCCTTAAATTGGTTACAACCCAAATATTATTATTTCGCTGAAGTGTTTTAAATAGAAAATAGAGTACGAAAATAATGGGGAGAATTATCCCAAGAACAATACCAGTAGCCATAACGACAATTCCGGCAATAGAACCAACTAAGGTCAAAAGAAACGGAACAATCATCGTAAACCAATGAGGATGAAGCTCAAGAGCAATTTTTTCGTCAAGTTTCAATTCTGTTTTCATCAGTATGTCTTTATTAAGTTTCTGTTTATCATTTGGATAGAAAACCGTTTCTTCGATCATCTCGTTATTCCTGCGTGATTTTGCATTGAATCTTACTATTTACAAGCGATCTGAACTCAAAAATAAAGTCGAACACAGGTTATTAAATGAATTCAACGTTTGAGTAACAAAAGTAACAAAAGGTATAGTTGAAACAAGTTCATTAAAGAAAAATCCCTGTAATGAAATTCACTACAGGGATTATAATTAATGGTTAAATTTCTACTGAATAACCACAGAAACGTATCTTCCGACTATCTCTTTATCAGCCTGAAAGACTTACAACCTTCGCCCATTTTTACCTGTAAGAGGTAAACTCCAGAGCGGATGTGTGAGAGTTTAAGGTTGCCTGTGCCATTAGCAATATTGCCCTGCTCAATTACCTTGCCGGTAATGTCGGACAACTGGTAACTTCCCACTCCTTTATAATCGGAGGTGATCGAAACCTGATCGGTGAACGGGTTAGGGTATACCGACAACGACATTGCTTCAATTACCTTAACTGCATCACCACTCTTAATGGTCAATGTTCCGCTAACATAGATAAAGCTGTAGTTGTTGTCTTCGCCGCCCGAAACAGTGATCGCGTACTCCCCTTTTTCGCTTGTTGAGCTCGCTGTCGATGTTGCAACCGGCTGTTTGTCGATGTCCGATTTATCGTCGCCATTTACAAAACCAGCATAGCTCATCGTGAACTCTGGCATTGTTTCTCCTGCCTTCATCTCAGCATCATCGGCGGTCACGGTTAATGGCGCCTTGCTTACGTTGATTAATGCTGTATCGGTTACCACCGCATAGTTTGCAATATCGGTTGGAGTAAACCGTGCAATGAGCAACTGCGATTTACCAGCAGCCAGTACTGTTCCTGTTGATGGTGTATAAGTGAATGTGCCGGCAATATTGGCCTTTGCATTGAGCTGTGTTGCTCCAAGTACTGTTCCGTAAGTAATATCCGAAGGATTTGCCCAGGTAACAACTGGATGCTGTTTTGCTTTAACGGTAAGATTTCCTTTTTCGTAAACAAAACTATAGTTGTTGTCCTTGCCTCCCGCAGCTATAACTTCATAAATGCCCGGAGCACTTTCAGTGGTTACTTGGGTAGTTGCTTTTGGCAGTGTATCAAGCACTGTAGCACTTTCGCCAGAGATAAAACCACTATAGCTTAATGCAAACACTGGGAGTGCATCCCCTTCGAACATTTCGCAATCGGCAACATCGACGGTGAGTTTTGCTTTTTCTATTGTCAACTCGCCATTTATGTACTCAAATTTGTAGTTATCGTCTTCGCCACCAAAAAGTACAATAGGGTAAGTTCCTGCATCTGTAACACCAACCATTGTTGATGCCGATGGCCGCTTATCGAGCACGCTGGCATTTTCACCGTTCATAAACGCGGAGTATGAAAATGACAGTACGGGAAGAATTTCGCCATAAGTGATTGTCTTATCATTGGCTGTAACTGTTATTGTTGCCCTTTCGACATCGATGTGTACGGTGGCCGATGCTTTGTTCACATTTATCGTATCTTTTGGAATAAAGGTCACTTTTAGTTCCTGCATGTCGCCAGCACCTAACAATGTTCCTGCTGCCGGTTCGTATACCAACGTACCATAAGCATTACAAGTAGCGTTCAGCTGCTTATCGCCGAGCAATTCGCCATAAACAATATCCGATGGTGTGTTCCAGGTTATTGTAGGATTTGCTTTTGATGCAAGGGTAAGTTCGCCACCAATATATGTGAAATTGTAGTTGTTGTCGTACCCTCCAGAAACACTGATCGGATATTCCCCCGAAGGACTATCTTTTGTTGCGGTTGTTGTTGCAACTGGGAGTGTGTCAAGCTCGGAAGATGTATCTCCTTTAACAAAACCCTTATAGCCAACTGTTAACGGAGGAATAGTACCAACACTTGAAACCCTGTCGGATGCGGTTGCGGTGAGCATGGCCTTCGCCACCATCAATTTTCCGTTTTGATAGTCAAAATCATAGAACTCGTCGGATCCGCCAGATGGCATGATCGCAAAAACTCCCGCATTTTCACCTGCACCGGTTGCTGCCGCTATTGTTGGCATCGATGTCAAAACTGAGTCTTTGTCTCCGTTAAGGAAACCTTCAATGGTATAGGTCAGTTCGGGCAGAGGTTCGCCATAAGTGATCGACTTATCCTGCGCGGTTACTTTAAGCAATGCTTTTTCTATTGTGAGCGTACCTTCAAAGTAGAACAAGGCGTAGTTGTCATCTTTTCCTCCTGAAATATGGATCGGATAAGTTCCCGGGCCTGTTATACTATCGGTATTGACCCACGCGGTTATCTGATGGTCGAGATCTGAAACATGCCCAACGGTATCAAAAAACTCATACCGTATTGTCAGTTCCGGAATAGAATCGCCATAGCGCATTGTCTTATCTTCGGCAAAGATGTTCAGGTTGCCCTGCTCTATCAATCCTTTAAAGCAAACAGAATCGACAGGGGCAAAGTATTTGATCGAATCTTCGCCAGTAACGGTGTAGTGAATGGTGATCTTCTTTTTGTTGCCGGCATTGGCATTATCGTACCGGGCTTCGGCTGTAAGTTTAATGCTATCGCCCGGAATAAGGTTGGTAAGTGTACCTGCAACAACCTTCGCGATATCGTTCCCATCGAAAATCTTCGATGTGGTCAACACCGTATTCGTAATCACTAACTGACGGATATCGTCATCAACAATTGTAACGGTGTCCCTCTGATTTGGGGCAGGAGCAATGGTTACATCGGCATTGCTAGTTGCAACAAGGGCCATTATCACACTTTCGGCATCTTCGGTATCGATATCGTTTGTAATCAATACTGAAACATCAAATGTATCGGTATAGGCCGGGAAGGTTATTGCACCTCCAAATGTGGCATAATCTACACCTTCTGTTGCTGTTCCACTCGTTGCTACATTCACCGTGACACCTGAATCGATCAGTTTGTCGGTTACAACATGGAATACTGCGTTAGAACTGCCTTCTTTGCCATTTTTCGCAGATGAAATACTCAGTACCGCTTCATCATCGTCGATTATTGTTGAAGAAACCTGTTGAGTGCCGTTTTCTACACCATTGATGACCGATAAAATGTCGACAACAATTGTTTCGTTAGATTCAACCAACTGATCCTGAATGGCGCGCAACGTATCGGTGGCACTCAGGGTACCAGCAGGCACTGTAATTGTAGCTACGGATGAAAAATCGTTTCCAGGTGTAGAAGTGCCCGTAGTGGCCAGTGTAACAACCACATTGGTATGGTGCACTTTATTCAGGGTCGCTGTAATTGCATTTTTACCTCCTGATTCTGAAAATGATGTTGCAGATTGAGAAAGAACAACCAACGGCTGGTCATCGTCAAAAA
>CAZRXT010000059.1:0-10463 GCA_964604035.1 uncultured Prolixibacteraceae bacterium
CATGTGGCATCGGCCGAAGGAATTGTTTGTGTTGAGAAAATGGCTGGTTTAAACCCCGAACCTGTCGATTATAAAAATATTCCGGGCTGTACATATACAACTCCCGAAATTTCTTCAGTAGGATTAACAGAGGCTAAAGCAAAAGAGGCTGGTTACGACGTTAAAGTTGGAAAGTTTCCTTTTACGGCATCTGGAAAAGCTAGTGCTGCCGGGCAGCGTGATGGCTTTGTGAAGCTGGTTTTCGATGCTAATTCCGACGAATTATTGGGCGCCCATTTGATTGGCGGCAATGTTACCGAAATGATTTCTGAATTGGTAGTGGCTCGAAATCTGAAAATATCAGGGCACGCACTTATGAAGATCATTCATCCGCATCCTACTATGAGCGAAGCCATTATGGAAGCTGCTGCCGCGGCTTACGACGAAGCTATTCACTTATAACTCTTAAGTTATCTGTTGGGAGATTGATTTTTTCAATCTCCCAACAGCTTTAACGATAGCATTAGCTGATCGGAATTCGCTTTGTTGTTTTCGAATTTGCGTGCATACCCTACCGACCAAGTTGTTTTCAAATAAGAAAACAGAACCAGTTGAATGTCCATTTGCGCCCCGGCATTGAAGTAGTGAGCAATCTCTAATTGCTTGTCGACATTAGTCATCAGATGTGTTCCAAATACCGATGCTTTGATGTAAGTTGGGTACAGCCACGAAGTGCCAACATTGCGCAAATGTAGCGGTGGCAGGTTCACCTCGCCCATTGTTTTCACGTAGTTGTAAGCTTTGATTTCGTCGATTTCTGCTCCGGGGAATGCCAATGCTTCACGGTATTGTTCTGAAGGCTGCCAATCAACGTAATTGTTACGGAATCCTCCAAAATAGAAATAGGAAAGGCTCGATTTTTTGTTTCCAAACGATTGTCCAATGCTATTACGAATCCAGAAACTGCCGTTTTTTACCTTTGGAATAAGAAAACCAAGATCTTGGTTCGATACAAACGACGGATAGAAATTGCCTTTGGCCAGATATCCAGAAGTATTGATATTCCACGAATAGCCCTTTTCGTCCATCACACCACCCAGCGTTTTTCGAAGTTTCGACAATCCATAAGTCGCAGTGGCTGCCTGAAAACTCCTGATTGGCGATGTGATGTTTTGATAACCCGGTAACACTTCAAGGTGGCCATAAGTATGAATACCCAAGTCGTAAAATTTCGATATTGGTAATTTTTGGCTGAAAATTCGCTTGTAATTTAGGCTTACCGAATATCCAGCCCTGCTTCTCTTTGTAGGTCCAAAAAGGTCGTAAAAATGGGTTGGATTGTAGTTTGCCGACAGGTGCCAGTTCCAAAGAGTCCAATCGAGCATGGCATGAAATTTCTGCTTTGTTTCGTAAGTGCTCCATGGCGAAGTTGCAACGAAAAGATCTAAATTGCTCACACCCATTGGGTCGCGCCAGTTTATTCTGTATCCAAGCGCTAACGTTTCTTTAAAGCCGGCAACGTCGGGGTAAGCATTTGCCAACTTCATTTGCTTAACTGGAAGGTAGTTTTCGGTTTTTACTTTGCTCGAATCTTGCTGAATTGCCGAAGCCGGGCCAAGTACCCAATCTTCTACTTCGGGGTTTTTCTGATGAACAAGATTTCCCATGTAGTTTATTGAGTTTGCATCTTCGAGTTTGTTAATTGGAATTGTTCCGGGGATCATTCCGTCGCGAGAGAATTTCAGCACAAAAAGAGAATCTTTGTCGAACTGAAGTGGCATAAATAGGCCTGTTTCTGTATTCGAAAGCAATTCAAAAGAAGAACCGTCGAGTTTAACTCTCCAAATATTTGAAACTCCTGTATAGTAAGATGTTCCGATCAAATATTGATCATCGGTCGAAAATTTGAACTGCGCAAGTGTATTGTCTTCGAGAGAATAGATGGTTTGGAAATTTGTTTTTCCAAGTTCAAGCTCTCCAATGTTCCACACAATGACCGATTGTTCGCCTTTAATTCCTGAAAGCGAAGCACAAAGCTTGTCGCCTTTATTTGAAACTGCCAAATCGAAAAACGTTTTGCCAAAAGGAGCCGTGTAAATTGGTATTACTTTGTTGTATGGCTCAGGTATTTTCACAAGTATCGAATAGCCATTATCGTTTTTTACGCCCCAGATACTTCGGTCGGCAGGGTTAAAAGCGAGGCATCCTGTTCTGGTTCTTTCATTTAGAACTTTTTTCTTCCCGGCTTTAACGTCTATTTCAACCAGGTTTCGGTATTTGTTGTTATGCTCGCTGATGTAAATCTTCTCTTTGCCGGGATCGTAAGTCAAATCGGTAGAGTAGTACATCACTGGCGAGTCGAGTGTTGCAAGTTTGCGGATTTTCCCCGTTTTTCTGTCAATCTCAGCTACTTGAGAAATTGCTCCAGGATAGTTAATTGCTGCATATAGCTTCCCCGTTGCTGGGTTATAGCCATAGTTCGATACATTTCCGAGAGGTTTTTGGGTGATTGCACTAAAACTGGTTAGCGGATAGGCTTTAATTAGGTCGATATTCTCTTTTTGGAACTGGTTTTCCCACTCAATCCACTCTTTCCATGCTTCACCTACGGGTTTGCCGTACACTCGCTTAAATTGATTCGCATAAAACGATTTGCTACCGTTGGTTCGCATGTAGAATGCTTTCAGCTTTCCGATGCCATATTTCGATGCTAAATAACCAACAAAGCGGGTTCCGTACAGGTAAGAATTTGCCCCAACCTGAAAATCGATAGAAGTTCCTTCGGTTTCAAGCCCAACAACCGAGTAGAGGCGTTCATTTTCATTCACAATACTTCGGAAATACATCTCGTCGTAAGTCCCCATTGTACGGCCAAGCCCTCCCGACATCCAAGTCTCCATAAAGCAGGCAATTCCCTCCTGATACCATCGGGGCGAATACCATCGGGGTGTTGTTGCGTAACTCCAAAGTGCCGACAGTGGTTTCTCTTCATTTCTGCGGATTTTCCCAAACATTACTGTTCGCCAAAACTGGTCTTGGCTGTTGGCTTTGTCGGCCATCACAATATGTGTTAACTCGTGGTTGAACAGCCATTGAAAACGCTCGTTCGAAGGAATAATGCTGAACGCAAAACCATAGGGCTCTATGCCCATTTGCACTTGACTGAAAGGCATTGCAATAGCTCCGGCATGACCAGCATCTTCAAAATCGTTCAACAGAACATAGGTAGTTGTGTCGTGGTAATCCCAGAATTTGCGGTGAAACGACATCGCATTTTCGTATGTTTTTGAAACATGCGGCAGTAAGTATGAATACCTGTTTCCAAAGTAAATAAGATCGAGGTTATCTACTTTCAAATGATTTATTTGCTGGGCTGAAACATTTTGAGCTCCAGCCAGCAAAAAGATGCTTAATAGTATGAGCCGCAGATATTTTCTCATGGTTTTTATATACTATGAAACAGTCGATTTTGAAATTTATGGGTTTCTTATTTGTTGTTTAGTTGAATAAAAAACCAAGAACATCAGAATCGTAAATGCCCATTTTTTCTGAATCCATTTTTTTACCAAGTTTTTCAGAATCCATTATAATTCCAAGTTTTTCAGCATCGGTATAGCCTGCTCCGAGTTTTTCAGTGTCGGTAAAACCTGTCCCGAGTTTTTCTGCATCAGTAAAACCTCCTCCAAGTTTTTCAGCGTCAAAAAGTAGAACGCCGAGTAATTCTGAGTCGTTCACCACACCAAAACTCTCTTTATCAGTATTTCCAAGTTTTTCAGAGTCAGTAACTCCTAATTTTTCGGCATCCCACGAACCAATTTTTTCGATATCCTGTTTTATCTGATTGTTCAAGCTCTGCTGGTCAAAAAAGAAATTTAACTTTTCTACATTGGTAAAGAGTTGCTTTTTATCAAACGACTTAACAATGAGCTTATTGTTGGTCATGAATGCTGTTTTGATTTCGTTAAGAGTTAGCTGGTCATGTGCTTTCTTTAGTCCTTCATTTTTTTCAGCTTGATTATTATTAATGTATGAAGCAAGAGAATCAATGAATTCAAGAACCGTTCTATTTTTGAAGTTCAGTTGTGCTATCATGTTATTTGCCTGATTAAGAATTTCCTTTAGCATAACAGGATCTGTTTTTTCAGGATCTTTGCAAACAGCAATGGCCAAAAGTAAATCGGTTCGTGCCGATGAAAGGAATTTCTGATAGTCGGTAAGGCTGGCAATTGAAGCTTGGTTTGTTGTTTTAAATGCGTCAACAGCGTTTGCTTCGGTAAGGGCAATTTGAATATCGCCAGCCATTTTTACCGCAGTAAGATATTGGAAATTAAGGTACTGTTGTACCGATTTTAGTTTTAAGGTGTCGGAAGCTAGTTCATTTTTTAGCTCAATTTCGTTTATTGAACCTTGCGCTTTGCGGTAGTTGTTAACTTTTCCAACAGTCCCTGAAATCATGCTATTATCAACATTCGGATATTCTACAGATATCCCGATAAAAAAGCCAACAATAAGGCCACCAATGATTCCAAATACACTTAATAATTTGCCTGATGTCTTCATAATTATTCTTCTTAGATATTGTTTTTTAATGAGTTAAGTTTCCAGAGGTTTCGGTAATTCATTCTGATTAAAGGCGAAAGTGTTAATTCACCAACTTTGCCAATTTGTTTTCTGAGCAAGCTGAGTTCTTTCAACTTACCATCGATATCGTTTTCAATAATTGGATCAAAGCCGTTTTCTTTAAGCATCACATTTCGTTTAGCCTTAATCGATAGTTCAAGATAGATTTGAATGAAGCAGTACATGTCAAGAATCGTTTCTCCTGAAAATCTCGATTTTAAAGAAGTTAGGTATTCTCCTGCTCTGGTAGAACTAAAATGTCCTTTTTTTATCATGTTCAGCAGTTCGATTTCGCTGTTGAATTCAATTTCAAGCCAGTTTTGTAATTGTTTCTCGTTGTATTTGAAGATGAGAATAAAAATCATTGGCAAAACAACAATGATTCCCAAAGTTTGAATTACCGGATTGATATGAAAGTGGTTGAACGCAGAGTGAATAATATATGCAACTGCCAGAGAGATAGTTATGTTGACAATATTTGAACTATTACGGCTTTTGCCTCCAATGAAGATCACCGAAAAGAGAGCCGTACATCCACCATGCATAAGTGATGTTCCAAAACCACGAACAATCCAAATTAGCAGGTTATTTTCATCAATAGTATTGAGGTATACTATATTCTCAGTCAAAGAAAAACCTGCGCCAATCGCAAATCCATATATTGCTGCGTCTATCATAAATCCGATTCGTTTTCGTGCTATCAGAAGTAAAATAGCAAGCGATTTCAGTAATTCTTCAATAAAAGGTGCGATATAAAGAGAACCGGTTCTAAAATTCAGATGGAGATTTTCGAACAGAAAAGTGTTTAAAAAGTAGGCAATTGCAGCACTTGCTATTCCCCATAGCATGCAATAAAAAAGAATTTGCTTTATAACTAGCTTAAAGCTATCGAGCAAAAATAGGAATACCAGAAAAACAATTACAGGTAATATGCACAGCAACAGTTCCATATATCAACTAATATTATCCAATTGAAGATATTGTTGAAGTTACTGCAATTATCAGAAATAAGAAGAGTTTCTTTTAATTTCTTCTTACTTTTTCAGAGCCGACGATATTTTTCTGAACCCTTTAATTAGGCCTGATTGGATAAGCTTGAAATCGAGAATTTCTTTTTCGGTATAGATAACCATTAAAGCAATTCTCTTATCGGCCATACTTTCATTAAAAGATGGCTTGTTAAGGCGGAATGCTTCGCGTATTCTTCTTCTTATTTGATTTCGGTGTACGGCTCTTTTGAAGTTGCGTTTAGGTACAGAGAAAACAATCTGAATTGGGGTTTCAGTATCTTCGATTGGGATAAAAACATACTTGAATGGGTACGAGAAAACAGATTTTCCTTCAGTAAAAAGTTTGTCGAGAACAATTTTACTGCAAAGCCGCTCTTCTTTTTTAAATGTAAATTGATGCATATCCCTAAAATTCAAGGCGAAGGTAATAAAAAGAAACCGCCTTCCCGATTTAGGAAGGCGGTTTGCAATATTTCATTGCATAGATTATTAGTCAGCAAGTGAAAAACGTAAGAAAGAAGTAACTGTTAAGCTTTTATCGTTTTGAGCAAGGAACTCTTTGATAGTGATCTTTGCATCTTTAACGTAAGCCTGATTTAACAGTGTGCTTTCTTTAAAGAATTTCTGAAGTGCGCCTTGTGAAATTTTATCCAACATATTTTCAGGTTTTCCTTCCATGCGGAATTTTTCCTTCGCGATTTCCAATTCTTTAGCAACAATTTCAGCAGGAACATCGTCTTTATCAACAGCCACAGGGCTCATAGCAGCAACTTGCATTGCTACGTCTTTAGCAACTTGCTCGTCAACGTTTGGTTTGTTGAAACCAACAACTGTAGCAAGTTTATTTCCTGGGTGAATGTAAGCGATAACAGATTCTGCTTCAACAGTAGCAAAATATGAAAGTTGAATTTTTTCACCAATAACACCAGTTTGTTCTGTAACATGAGCTTCGAGAGTACGACCGTCCATTTCCAGAGCCAAAGCACCTTCGAGGTTGGTAGCGTTGCTAGCAAGAGCAACGTCGAGCATTTTGTTAGTTAAATCAACAAACCCTTGGTTTTGGGCAACAAAGTCGGTTTCGCAATTCAATACGATAATACCTGCTTTTTTGCCAGCAACTTTAGCAATAACAGCACCTTCAGTGGCATCACGGTCGGCACGTTTGCTAGCAATTGCTTTACCTTTTTCGCGGATAATTTCAATAGCGCGATCGAAATCACCATTTGCATCGGCGAGGGCTGATTTACAGTCCATCATACCGGCGCCAGTTACTTTACGTAACTTCATTACATCTGCAGCAGAAATTTCAGCCATTTGTATGAATTAATTGAAATTGGTCAATACTATTCTTCGTCTTCGTCAGCGTCGATGTCTTCGTCGGCATCTTCTTCATCTTCTTCATCAACATCGCCATCTTTTTTGGCCGATGCTTTTTTAGATTTTGTTTTCTGATCTTTTTTCTCAGACGAATCTTTATCTTTTTCAGATTTACGTTCGTTTAAGCCTTCAGCAATTGCATCGCACATTTCACCAACGATAAGTTTGATTGATTCTGATGCATCGTCGTTAGCTGGGATGATAAAATCGAGACCACTAGGATCTGAATTTGTATCAACAATAGCAAATACAGGTATACCTAAACGTTGAGCTTCGCGAACAGCGATTTTTTCTTTCAATACGTCGACAACGAAAAGAGCAGCAGGTAGACGAGTAAGGTCAACAATTGAACCTAACACTTTACCTAATTTTGCACGTTGACGTGTAATCTGAAGTTTTTCGCGTTTCGATAAGTTATCCCAGCTGCTACTGTCTTTCACCATCTTATCGATAGATGTCATTTTTTTCACAGCTTTACGGATTGTTGGGAAGTTGGTAAGCATACCACCTGGCCAACGTTCTGCAACATACGGCATATTTACGCCACCAACATGGTCACAGATAATCTGTTTCGCTTGTTTTTTTGTAGCAACGAACAAAATTTTACGTCCTGATTTTGCAATTTGCTTAAGAGCAGCAGCCGACTCGTCCATTTTAACGGCGGTTTTTTGCAAATCGAGGATGTGAATCCCGTTTTTCTCCATGAAAATGTATGGAGCCATTTTAGGATTCCATTTTCTCTTGAGGTGACCAAAGTGGCAACCTGCCTTCAATAAATCTTCAAATTGAGCTTTTGGCATATGAATTCTTGTTTACATTCTGTAATACCAATCTACGAGTAGCCTCGATAAAAATCGAGAGTCGCGCAAATTTAGATACTAAACAAAATTTGGTTATACAAAATAATATTAACGTTTTGAGAACTGGAAGCGTTTACGTGCTTTTGGTTGACCTGGTTTCTTACGTTCAACTTCACGTGGGTCACGGGTCATGAATCCAGCTTTTCTCAAAGGTGATTTGCTTTCAGCATCAATTTTAACCAATGCTCTTGCAATGGCTAAACGAAGAGCTTCTGCTTGTCCGTTGTAACCGCCACCATCAAGGTTAACTTTAATGTCGTATTGATCGGCAACATTAAGTAAGTTAAGTGGTTGAAGAACAACATACTGAAGTGTTTCTTGTGGAAAGTAATTTTTCAAATCACGATCGTTGATTGTGATAATACCTTTACCCTCTTTTAAAAAGATACGGGCAACGGCTGCTTTCCTTCTTCCTAGTGCGTTTATTACTTCCATTATTTAATGCTGTTTAAATCAATAACTGTAGGTTTTTGTGCTTCGTATTTGTGATTTGGACCAACTACTACTTTCAGGTTAGTGAAAAGAGCATCGCCTAAACGATTTTTTGGTAACATCCCTCTTACTGCTTTTTCAACAATACGTTCTGGATATTTTTTCATGATCTCAGCGGCTGTCTGAATAGTCTGACCTCCTGGGTGTCCAGAATAACGAACGTATTCTTTATCGGTCATTTTTTTACCGGTTAATACGACTTTTTCTGCATTGATCACAATTACATTATCACCACAATCTACATGAGGAGTAAAACTTGGTTTGTTTTTACCTCTGATAATCATCGCAATTTTTGTAGCCATACGACCAAGTACTTGGCCTTCGGCATCTATAACAACCCACTGTTTGTTTACAGTAGCTTTGTTGGCTGAAACGGTTTTATAACTTAATGTATCCACTTGATTTACAAGTTTAAAATTAATACCAATTAAAAAGGTAGCCCTGCTTTATTATGGTGAGTCGCCTGTAATTTCGAGGATCATAAAGTACCTTTTATGGATGCTTTATTGCTAGTAAGGATCAACGAATTACCACACCGCAAGAACTTAAAGTAATCGGGACTGCAAAAGTATTCTCTTTTTTTTTAATTCCAACATGTAGATCGAAAAATAATTACGTATGAATCAGTTGTTGATGATTTTTTTTCGCGTTAATGTGTTTAATGTTGGTCGAATCTTTGAAAAGCCACATTTTACAGTATTTGTTCTAACTTCTTTCTGCCTTTTTTCTTTGTTGTTTCATTTGTTACAACTTTTATTCAGACCGAATTCTATTTTTACAATTTTAAAAAGTGAAATTTATGTATCAACCAACATCTCAGTTGAAGAAATTTGTATTGCCGGTTTCGGTTTTTGTGTTTGTAGCTTTTATGCTATCGATGATACAACTAAAAGTGAAATTGCCGATGTTATTGCTCGAACGTTTTTTTGAAGGCGGTGGTTGGATCGAAATCGGTATTGTTGCTTCTTTTGGTGCATTCATTGCTTATAATATGCAGGAAATTAAGCTACAGGCTAAATGGAGAATGATAAGCTGGACGGTTTTTTCGGTGTGGTTCTTTATTCAACTTTTTTTAGGGTTGTTAGTTTCCGACATTTTTTTGCTTACCGGAGATCTTCATCTTCCTATTCCGGCAATGATGATTAGTGGGCCAATTTATCGAGGTGAAAAATCGATAATGACAATTCTTTTCCTGAGCACAATTGTTTTAACCGGTCCGGCTTGGTGCAGCCAGCTTTGTTATTTTGGTGCCCTCGACAACCTTATTTCAAAAGGAAAAACAAAGCGAACTCCTATTGCAAATAAAATGACAATAAAGCATTCGGTTCTTCTACTTGTGATAGTTGGGACTATTGTTTTAAGACTATTCAACGTTGAGTTAGTTTGGGCTGTAGCTTTTGGGATTGCTTTTGGGGTAATTGGCTTGGTCGTTATGCTTTTCCTTTCGCGTCGGCAGAAAAGAATGGTTCATTGCACTGCTTTTTGTCCTATAGGAACGGTTGTGAATTACTTCAGGTACATTAATCCGTTCAGAATTTATATCGACTATAAATGCGATAGTTGTTTGGCGTGTACTTCAAAATGTAAGTACGATGCTCTTGGTATTCAAAATATTGAAGAAAAGAACCCCGGATTTACCTGTACTCTTTGTGGCGATTGTATTTCTGCTTGCAAAAGCAATTCCATAAAGTATAAGTTTTTCAACCTTCAACCCGAAAAAGCGAAGAATTTATATTTGTTCCTGACCATTTCAATCTACTCTATTTTTCTGGCAATGGGAAGAATATGAGGTTACTGCGAAATGAATTTATCGAGCAAAGAGAAGAGTGTTTCGTTATTCTTTTCGAGATTTTTTGTTCCGATCCGAATCTCTTCTTCTGTCATTACCCACTCCGATTTTTGAAGTGAATTTCTATCTAACTCAATGATTGATTGAACGGAATTGTTGTTCATTTCTAAATGAAACTGAAGAGCAAGAACATTGTTTTTGAAGCTGAATGCCTGATTTTTGCACGCCGTTGATTGCAAAAGATGAGTGGCATTTTCAGGGATGTTGAATGTATCGCCATGCCAATGAAGCACAGGAGTTGAAAAATCGAGATGGCTTACCAGTTCAGATTTCTCA
>CAZRXT010000060.1:0-3280 GCA_964604035.1 uncultured Prolixibacteraceae bacterium
TGGTCAATGAGGTTCTCGGTCTGGTCAGCATAGTAAAAGAGACCTGCACAAAAACAAAAAACGAGCATCTGCACATTGGCCGATACTCGTTTCTGTGAGTTTATAATTTTCGATATTAATCCTCGATTTCGGTTGGCGACTTTCCAAAGTGCTTTTTGAATACGGTACTGAAATACCCTACACTCGAAAAGCCCGAGAGTTCGCTTACCTCGGTTACGGTGTAACTTTTCTTCTGCAATAATTCTAACGCATAGTTCAAACGGATGTCTTTTATAAAATCGACAGGCGACAGATCGGTAAGGGCTTTTAACTTCTTATATAGCAACGAAGAGCTGACGTTCATTTTATAAGCAAAAGCATCTTTATCAAAATTCGAATTCGCCATGTTGGCATTAACAACCTCTAAAGCCATTTCTACAAACTTGTCGTTAAGTTTGTTCTGCAATATTGGTTCGCGACGGTTAACATTAGTCCTTATCATTGCCCGTTCACGAACTGCTGCTCTATTCTGTATTATTGATTTAATGCGATGAATGAGCAGTGTCATGTCGAATGGCTTGGTCAGATAATCATCGGCACCCAAGCCCAACCCACGTAACTGCTCGGCTTTATCTGAAAGTGCGGTAAGTAAAACAATCGGAATATGCGATGTTTCGGAGGTCGACTTAATCAACTCGCAAAGCTCAAACCCATCCATATTAGGCATCATTACATCCGAAATTACTAAATCGGGCATTTGCTGCTGAATTATTTCCCAGGCTTTTACGCCATCTTCAGCAACAAGAACATCAAACTGTTCGCTAAGCGGATACTGCATAAAATTGCGCAAATCGTCGTTGTCTTCAACAATTAAAATACGCATCTCCTTTGCTTCTGAGTTTGCTTGGTTTGGCAATGGGTATGAAACAATCTCATCGGGCGCATCGGCCAAAAGTTTATTCTCTTCGGAAGTTTTTTGAGCTGTTTCATTATTTGGAACTGCCTCTTTTATCGGAACTACAATTTTAAAGGTTGAACCTACCCCCTCTTGACTTGTGAAGCTAATTTCGCCGCCATGCATGCTCACATAGTTTTTAACAACCATGAGACCAATTCCCGAGCCAACAATTTTAGAATTTACGGCATTATCGCCACGATAAAACTCTTTGAACAATTGCTGCTGAGCTTTTTTGCTAATACCAATACCCTGATCTTTTACTTCGAGCTCCCAACTGGCATTGCCAACTTTCATCGACAACAGTACCTGACTATTCGGACGCGAATATTTCACCGCATTGGAAATAAGGTTATCGATAATTTTTTCCATCATCGACTCGTCAATAGCTGTATCACAAGTTTCTTTGTCGGAAGAGAAGAGTAATTCTACTTTTTTGGTCGAGGCAAACGAATCAAACATCATCTTACGGGTTGAAACCATATCGACAACATTGACCATTTTAAGCGACAGCTGCCCTTTACCAACATCCATTTTCTGGAAATCGAGCAACTGGGTAGCAATTGTCGACAGCCGTTTTGTTTGGTCTAAAGCCAAATGCAAATAATAATTCCCCAGCTCTGACAAGTTTTTTTCTTTCTTCAGCTCTTCAACAGGAGCCGATATAAGTGTGAGCAGAGTTCTGATATCGTGAGTTGTATTGGCAAAGAAATGGATCTTATCTTCGGAATGTTGCTGTTTGAGCTGGCTCACATAATACCAAAAATATAAGTAGAAGAATGAAGAGACTGTGATAAACATCAGAATCAAAAACCACCATGTACTCCAGAAAGGAGGCACCATGTCTATATCTAATGTGCGCTCAGCAATTACTTGCGACAACGAGCTGTCGTACAGCCTTATTTTCAGCTTGAAATCTTTACTCGGTATATTTGTGTAGTTCAAAATACGATGCGATGAAGGCTGGCTCCACTCTTCATCTAAACCTTCCATCTTCCACGAAAATTTCGAACCAACCCCAACCCCAATAGGAAGTAGCTCCAACGAAATTGTATTTTGATTGTGTCTTAATGTAATATCATTGAGGTTATCGAGAGGTGTATCCATCTTAAATTTAGAACTCTCTCTTATTGAACGTCCGGATATGGTTAAGTCCTGGAAAAATATTTTCCCATCAGATTGAATTTGTTGAATTGCATTGGGGCTAAATAAAACAGCCCCTCCGTTAGTACCAAAAGCCAATTGCCCATTACGGAGTTTAAATTGCGAATTCCGATTAAAAGAGACCCTCGACAAAGAGAAAATTGAAGAGTAAATAAGTACGCTCTTATCTTTGGGGTTAAACCTGCACAAACCGTTTTCAGTGCCTAACCATAAATAGTCGTCGGCATAAGCAACACTGTTGATGAAATCGGAAGGCAAACCAGTTTTAGTGTTAAAGTTTTCTGTTTTTTCACTTTTCGGGTCAAACTTAATCAAGCCATCACCACTGGTGCAAATCCACACTTCATTGTTTAACACTAAAATATCATGGACCAAACACCCAGGGAGAAGAATCTTACTTTCGCCAGTTTGTTTATCTAACAAAACCAACCCATAAGTACAACCCAACAGAATTTTGTTGGGCGACAATTCGGCAAAAGCATTAAGAGGCTGATATGAATAAGCCCTGAACTTATCTTCTTTAGCGTAATAGCAAATAATATCGCTGTTCACACCACCAATCCACAAATCGCCCTGACTATCTTTTAAAATATCGAAAACAAAATCATTTTGAATAGGTGAGCTCTTATCCTTCTTCGAATAGTGTGCTAGCTCCCTACCTGTTTTTTCGTCAATTACATACACCCCCGACGAATAAGTTCCGGCCCAAATTCTCCCACTATTATCTTCACATAAAGTAAGAAATACCTGAGCCTGCTCCTGCTTATTGTTATAATAATTCTTCCAATTATTTGTCTCCCTTTGCAAGCAACTTATACCATTGTCGGTAGCAAACCAAAGATTACCACTGCGGTCTTCGAGTACACTATTTACACTATTGTTAGCAATTGAATTCGAATTGTTAGTCTGATGAGTTATTTGATTCACCAGAGGCGATGCCTGATCAAAATAAGAAACCCCACCGCTGTAGGAACAAATCCAAACGCGCTTTTTTTGGTCACAAAGTATGTCATAAACACCATTTCCACGAAGAGACGATGGATCGTCGCCACTTTCTTTATACACATTCAGAACACGATCGCCTTTCCTGTTTAACACCCAAATTCCCTGTCCATCAATACCAATTAAAATAGACGATTCGCCATTTACCTCAATGGCCAAAATTGGCTGAATGGGCAACGA
>CAZRXT010000060.1:3380-8117 GCA_964604035.1 uncultured Prolixibacteraceae bacterium
ATAATTACTGTTGATAATTTTACGCAGATTCACAAAAATATCAAATCGATCGTATAAATCGTTGTAATAAAAAACCTGTCCATTATTGGCATAAGCCAGCAACAATGAATCTTTGTAAACCAATTTTACGGTAAGGATATTAGCCGTTTCATAAGGTAGTTGATAGATACGGAAATCATCATCGGTAAGCCTCAGGATTCCTGTTTTCGAAGAGGCCCATATAAAACCCTTATCGTCTTTACATACCGAATTGGCCTCCCGCATCGAAATGCCATACATTGAATTTATACTGTAGAATTTCTCGTTCGACGAATACAAGTTCAATGTCGAAATGACAACCAATACAAGAAGTATTAGTTGTTTTTGTGCTTTAACTATCCCCATTTTAGCTAAAATTTGAATCCGAAAATATCTTTAATCGGCCTGTAAAGATAGGTAATTCAGAAATAAATCAGAACACGGTGCCACCAATGAAAAAGAATCTTAAACTCAAAAAAGAAAGAGGAAAACATGAATAAATATTAGGCTTAAAATGAAACAAGCAGTACAAATCAAAGACTTATACTGCTTGTTTGTGATCCTAGCGGGATTCGAACCCACATCATCAGAACCGGAATCTGAAATTCTATCCATTGAACTATAGGACCATTCTTTTGTTGAAGTGCACAAAATTAAAAAACTTCACCTGTTTTGAAAGGTATAGTCTCATTTTTGTTGAAATAACATCATTGAAACTCTTTTCTACAACTATTTTTGCAACCATGAGAAAAACTGAGACCATAGAATTGATGAATGAACTTGGGAAAAAGGGTTACCCCTTCTTGTTCCTAATCGATTATAAAATGGAAAACTGCCAGGTAATTCCTCCTGATAAAATTTCAGAACAAGGCATACTATTCAATTTCAATGGAATAAAAAATTACACCCAAAAGCCCGAAACTCAGAAACAACTTATTTTTGCAAAACACCCTGTTCGGTTTTTGGAATACAAAAAGGCTTTCGATTATATCAAACATCAACTTCAAAAGGGAAATTCATATTTAGTGAACCTTACTTTCCCCACCCCAATTGAAATTAACCTGAGTCTCGAAGAAATTTTCTTTCGTTCTACCGCAAAATACAAATTACTGTTCAACAATGATTTCACTTTCTTTTCGCCCGAAACGTTTATAAAAACTGAAGGCAACAAGATTTTCACATTCCCAATGAAAGGAACAATAGACGCGTCGATTTCCAATGCTGAAAAAAAACTTATCGACAACCAAAAAGAACAGGCAGAACATGCTACAATTGTTGATTTACTGCGCAACGACCTTAGCAAAGTTGCAACAAATGTTACGGTCGAAAAATTCAGGTACATCGATGAAATCATTTCGAACGAGAAAAAATTATTGCAGGTAAGTTCGAAAATTAGCGGAATTCTGGCTGAAAACCATAGGGGAAAAATTGGCAATATTGTATTTAGCCTACTCCCAGCTGGTTCTGTGACGGGTGCGCCAAAAAATAAAACAGTTGAAATTATTGACGAGTCAGAAACGTATCAACGAGGATTTTACACCGGTATTGCAGGTTTTTTTGATGGAGAAAATATTGACAGCTGTGTGATGATCCGTTTCATTGAAAACCATAATGAATCAATGATTTACAAAAGTGGAGGCGGAATAACAGCTCAAAGCAACGCTGAAGAAGAGTATCAAGAGTTAATAGATAAAGTATATGTCGCTATTAGTTGAATCTATCCGAATTGAATTTAAGCAACTTCAACACGTTGAATATCACAACGCGCGCTTTAACAATGCCCGAAAAATAATGTTTGGCAAAGATGAAGCGATTGATCTTCAAAAGATAATCGCAATCCCTGAAAATATTTCGGACATCAGATATAAATGCCGCATCACAACTAATGGAACAACAATAAATTACGACATCACAGAATATCACCAACGGAATATTCAGACACTGAAAGTGGTATGCGTTGACTCGATTGACTATTCAATCAAAACAGACAACCGTGATCAACTAAATTCTCTTTACGACCAGAGGGAAAATTGCGATGACATCATTATTGTAACAAACGGTTTTATCACCGATTCATGGGCCGCAAACATCTTTCTTTTTAATGGCAATGAATGGGTTACACCAAACACACCTCTTCTTAATGGAACTATGCGGCAATACCTTTTAGATCAAAAAAAAATAAAAGAGGAAGCTGTTGCAATTGACGATTTAAACAAATTCAAAAAAATAAAACTAGTAAATGCGATGATCGATTTTGACAGAGCACCTGAAATTTCTGTTCCGTCAGGAATTTCGTATTAAACACAAAAATAAAACTCTGATCGGTTGATAAAATATAAATCAGCATCCCGAAAATTTAAATAAGTTTGCAAAACACTAATTCAATATTGATGGCCCAGATTCTAAAAGAAGCCGAAGTGATTACCTTATTGGTAACCAACGAAGAATATAACACAACATTAAATAAAGCAACAGATTACATTTTATCATTTCAAAGCAATGAGGAAAATGTGCTCCTGAATTACAACCTCAAAAGGGAACACATTAAGCGCGTAGTTCTTAACATTGAAACACTTGCACAACGCCTCAACTGCGATGAAAACTATATTCTTATTGCCAAACTAATTGCCCTTTTGCACGACATTGGCCGCTTTGAACAGTTCCGAGATTATCAAACATTCAACGATTATGTTTCGAAAGATCACTCAGAAATTGGACTAAACGCTATTGAAGAACACAATATCATCAGCAATTTACAGTCTGATGTTCAATCAATTATTAAGAAAGCAATTTTATTCCACAACAAGATCGCTGTTCCAAAAGATGAAACCAAAGAGGTTCTCTTTTTCAGCAATATCATTCGCGACGCCGACAAACTCGACATTTTGGAGATGGCCGTTAACGAATATTCATCAAAGAATAACTCGAAGAACAGTGCCTTCTCTCTTGAATTGAAAGATTCTATTGAAATAACTAAATCAATAGAAAAGAGTGTTTTAGAAGGAAAACTACCCAACAGGAAAGAGATGAAAACCATTACCGATTTCAAATTGGTTCAAATGGCTTTTGTTTACGACCTAAACTTCAAAGAGAGCTTTGCAATTGTTGGGAAAAGGCAATACTTGAAGCACCTTTTCGATACGATGCCTAAAAACGACCGCGTTTTTGAGATGTACCGAAGGGCTAAAATCCACGTTGAGAACCATTTCTAAACACATGAGTCCTGTAATTTGCAACTGTAAAAATATCACAAAAAAAGAGATTGAAGCAGTGATAAAAAAGTTACCAAATTGCTCATTAGAAGAGGTTATTGCAATTTCGAAAGCATCAACAGGTTGCGGAAGATGCCGGCCACTGGTAAAAAAAATTGTTGAAACAACGAAACGTAAACTTCCCGAGAATAATCAGCTCTTTATTGAATTTTAACTTCAGTATTTTTCATTGCAATGGCTCAATTTTTATATTTTTAAAAATTGATCGATACTAAATCGAAAGAACTACGTTAACAAGAAAGATTATGACTGGAAGAAAGAAAATACTAATCAGCAACGACGATGGAATTCACGCAAAAGGCTTAGCAGCATTGGTTGAAATTGCCAAGGAATTTGGTGATGTTCTGGTTGTTGCCCCACACATGCCACGCTCTGGGATGTCGATGGCCATTACGGTTGATACGCCAATACGGCTGAACAAGTTTGAAAAAAGCCAGCATTTCGAATCTTATAGTTGCACCGGCACCCCTGTCGACTGTGTAAAAATTGCTTTCGACAAGCTGCTAAACAAAGATCCAGACCTAATACTTTCGGGCATAAACCACGGTTCAAACTCCTCTATAAGTGTACATTACTCAGGAACCATGGGTGCAATAATTGAAGGGTGCATTCATAACATTCCATCAATTGGGTTTTCGTTGCTCGATTATCGCCCCGATGCTGATTTCTCGTTTGTAAAAGATTGTGCGCGGAAAATTATTGCTGAAACCTTAAAAAACGGACTTCCACAGGGAACATGCCTCAACGTAAATGTGCCAAAAGGCGAACCAAAAGGTATTGCAATTTGCCGACAAGGTGACGGGCGTTGGGTCGAAGAATTTGATCAGCGAACCGATCCACATAAAGAGGATTACTACTGGATTACAGGGTATTACCAAAACATGGACAATGGATCGAAAGATACCGACAACCATGCTCTTTCCGAAGGGTTTGTGTCTGTAGTCCCTGTAAAAATAGACATCACCAATCACGAACAAATAGAAACTCTGAAAAGCTGGAATTTATGGTAACCAAACGTCCATTCATCGATAATATAGTCATTGGCTTGGCAATAGGGATACTATTTCCCCTTATTGTTTTCTACCTCTATTATTTAGCGAAGTACAGTATCATTGAATTCTCGACCTACCTCAGCAATTTGCACACCTATCGAATTCTATTCAAAATAATGAGCCTCTGCGTGTTATCCGATTTGCCATTGTTTTATCTTTTGATGCAATTTAAACATATGCGAGCTGCCCGCGGAGTTGTAATGGCCTGCTTTATCTTCGGATTTGCAGTAATGGGTTATCGATTATTTGTATAAGCTGAAAATGAGATACTTTCTAATAGCAGGCGAACCATCGGGCGATATGCACGGGGCAGATTTGATGAGAGAAATCAAAACATTGGATACTAACGCTGAGTTCATGTTCTTTGGTGGCGACTTGATGAAAAATGAAGGTGG
>CAZRXT010000060.1:8217-10450 GCA_964604035.1 uncultured Prolixibacteraceae bacterium
ATTATTAAAAAGGAGCTGAGCCAACCTGTTAATTTTGAATCATTTTGCGATAAAAACCAACTTACAGCAAAGCCCATAATTGCCATGCTTGCAGGAAGTCGCAAAACAGAGATTTCGGAAATGCTTCCCATTATGGAACAGATTCCACGTTATTTCCCCGACTATCAGTTTATTATTGCCGGAGCACCCGGAAACACAATAGATTTTTACCAATCACTTTTGAAAACTGAAATTCCTGTAGTTTTTGATCAAACATACTCACTATTAAGGCATAGTAAAGCAGCTATTGTAACCTCGGGAACAGCAACTCTTGAGACAGCATTGCTAAATATTCCGCAGGTTGTTTGTTATAGAATGGGAATGGGTTGGTTTTTAGAACTATTTAGAAATCAGATTCTAAAAACAAAATTTTTCTCACTTGTAAATCTTGTTGGTGAAAAGGAAGTTGTAAAAGAACTTTTCCAAAGCGAGGTGACGGTAAAAAATATCAAAGCCGAACTTATTCAGATAATTGGAAATGAAGAATATCGAAACACAATGTTAGCCGAATATTCCGAAATTGCGCAAAAACTTGCATCGAACGGAGCGGCCAATGTTGCGGCAAACCATATTGTGCAGTCAATCAAAAAATAAAGTACAATGATCAGCCTTTTAAAAAAAGAACTCAATACGTTTTTCGGATCAATAACCGGATACCTTGTTATTGCCATTTTTCTGCTCACAACCAGCCTGTTTTTGTGGGTAATACCAAATAGTTTCAACATTATTGACGGCCAACGCTCAACTCTCAAAGGATTTTTTGAACTGGCACCTTGGCTCTATCTGTTTCTTATTCCGGCTATTACAATGCGAATGATAGCAGAAGAGAAACGTATGGGAACCATAGAAACGCTAATTACCCGGCCAATTTCAACATTGGGAATTGTTGTTGCAAAATACCTTGCAGCATTAATCTTAGTCTCAATTTCGCTTATCCCTACCTTGCTTTATTTCTTTTCGGTGTACAAGCTCGGAAACCCTGTTGGAAATATCGATACCGGAGCAACTTGGGGCTCATTCATTGGACTGATTTTCCTTGCTTCGGCCTATATTGCCATCGGACTCTTTGCTTCGTCAATCACTTCGAATCAGGTCATTTCGTTTCTGGTGGCAATTATCCTTTCGTATTGTTGTTTTTTGGGGTTCGAATATGTCTCAACCATCGGATTTTCAACGACAATACAAAATTTCTTTCTTAAACTGGGCATCAACGAGCATTACCTTTCAATAAGTCGGGGCATTGTCGATTCGCGCGACCTTTTCTATTTCATAGCAATTAGTTTCGCATTCTTAGCCTTTACCCGTTCATCAATCCTCCGCAAAAAACTCATTAAACAACTAACAACCAAGCCAATAATCTTCACTGCGGTTTTCATTGTTGTTTCAGTAGCTTCTATCAATTACCGTTTATTCAGAATCGACCTCACCGCCGAAAAAAGATATTCGCTTTCGCCATTAGCCAAGGAAATAATTAACGAACAAAAAGATAATCTGACAGTTGAAATATATCTGACCGGAGACTTGCCTTCGGGGATGAAAGATTTTCAGGAAGCTATTATCGATAAACTTGAAGACCTAAATGCCTATTCGCCCAAAAGGATTTTTTATCATGAATTTGATGTTTACGACATCGCCAATGCAAAAGAACGCGACAAAACCATCAACGAACTGATAGAATCGGGCATTCAACCTATTAATCTTGAACACAAAACAACCGAAGGACTCTCAACAAAACAGATTTTCCCGGGTATAATTATTCAGTCGAACACAAAAGCTGTTGTTCTTAATTTACTGAAGAATAACCAAACCCTATCGGGCGACGAAAATCTACGACAATCGATTGAACTTCTTGAATTTGAATTCATAAAAGCAATTCAATCGCTTCAACAAAAATCAAAAACAAAAGTGGCTTTTCTTACCGGCCAAGGAGAAGCAAACGACTACGAAACCGGCGATATCCGTTATTCTCTCCGTGCAAACTACGAAGTAATGGATATCACAACCCAACAGTTAGCTATTAACAAAGGCATTGAAACACTGATTATTGCCGATCCACAAAACGAATTTTCGGAACAAGACAAGCTTTATATCGATCAGTTTATTATGAACGGGGGGAAAACGCTTTGGTGTATCGACCCCGTTTACGCAAGCATCGATTCTTTGTCGAAAGGTTATTCAACAATTGCTTTTGAAC
>CAZRXT010000061.1:0-10417 GCA_964604035.1 uncultured Prolixibacteraceae bacterium
AAGAAGAAGGTGGACGTCACACTCCATTCCACAATAAATATCGTCCTCAATTCTATCTTCGTACACTCGATATTACAGGTGAAATCATTCTTCCAGAAGGACGCGAGATGGTTATGCCAGGTGATAACGTTTCTATCGATGTAAAATTAATCTACCCTGTTGCTTTGAACATTGGTCTTCGTTTCGCAATTCGCGAAGGTGGTCGTACTGTAGGTGCAGGTCAGGTTACTGAAATTCTTGGTTAATTTCTTTTATTAGATAAACTTTAATAGTCCCAAGTCGTTAAAACTTGGGACTATATATATGGATGAATCCAGAATGGGGATAATTAGTAAGTTCAATTCTTACCATCCGTACAAATAACTAACAAGTGATGAATATCAAAACTTACGTTAAAGAATCTTACAATGAGTTGGTTCATAAAGTATCATGGCCAACGTGGAAAGAACTACAGAGTAGCGCAATAATAGTTATGATTGCTTCCATCATAATTGCACTTGTAATATTTTTAGTAGATTTAATTTTTGAGAATCTACTAACATTTATTTACAGTCTATTTTATTAATCTACTTGGAGAACAAAAATGAGCGAAATCCAAAGAAAGTGGTATGTTCTTAGAACCATCGGGGGAAAAGAAAAGAAGGCGAAAGAATATATCGAAGGTGAAATTGCATCTGCTGGTCTCCAGGAATATGTTTCACAAGTTCTTATACCTACAGAAAAGGTATATCAAATTAGAAACGGTAAGAAAATAAGCAAAGAGCGTAATTTTTTCCCTGGTTATCTCCTTGTGGAAGCTTCATTGGTTGGTGAGGTATCACACATTCTTAGAAATGTTACAAATGTTATCGGTTTTTTAGGTGACACAAAGGGCGGTGACCCCGTTCCGATGCGTCAATCTGAAGTTAATCGTATTTTAGGAAAAGTGGATGAACTCTCAGTAAGCGATGAAGAACTTACAATTCCTTTTGTAGTAGGTGAAACAATTAAAGTGATCGATGGGCCATTCAACGGATTTAATGGAATTATTGAAGAAGTCAATGAGGAAAAAAAGAAGTTGAAAGTAATGGTAAAGATTTTCGGTCGCAAAACGCCTTTGGAACTTGGCTTTATGCAAGTTGAAAAGGAGTAAACAACAAAAATTAATCTTTTGTTATGGCTAAAGAAGTTGCTGGAATTATCAAACTCCAAATTAAGGGTGGCGCGGCAAACCCGTCACCACCGGTTGGGCCAGCATTGGGGTCAAAAGGGGTTAACATTATGCAGTTCTGTAAGCTTTTCAATGCTCGCACACAAGAGCAAGCAGGAAAAGTACTTCCAGTTCTCATTACTGTTTTTGCTGATAAGTCGTTTGACTTTATCGTAAAACAACCACCTGTGGCTATTCAAGTTCTCGAAACAGCAAAAGTAAAAAGCGGTTCAGCAGAGCCTCATGTCAAAAAAGTAGGATCAATCTCTTGGCAACAAGTAGAAGATATTGCAAAAGACAAGATGTCTGATTTGAATTGTTTTACTTTAGAGTCTGCAATGAGAATGGTTGCTGGTACTGCCCGTAGTATGGGGATTACTATCACTGGTGATTCTCCATTTAATTAAACTTTTAATTATTGATTAAAATGGCTAGAATTACTAAGAATAGAAAACTTGCTTTAGAAAAGCTTGAAAAGGGGAAACTCTATTCGTTAACCGAAGCATCTAAATTGGTGAAGGAAACTTCAACATCAAAATTTGATGCATCTGTCGACATCGACGTACGTTTAGGTGTAGATCCACGTAAGGCTAACCAAATGGTACGTGGTGTAGTTTCACTACCTCACGGAACTGGTAAAGAAGTTAGGGTTCTGGCTTTAGTAACACCTGATAAAGAACAGGAAGCTAAAGACGCTGGTGCAGATTTTGTAGGATTAGATGACTACCTTGAGAAAATCAAGGGAGGTTGGACCGATGTTGATGTTATCATCACAATGCCCCCAATTATGGGTAAGTTAGGTCCTCTTGGTCGTATTCTTGGTCCACGTGGTTTGATGCCAAACCCTAAAAGCGGAACCGTAACCATGGAGGTTGGCAAAGCTGTCAAGGAAATAAAGCAAGGAAAAATCGATTTTAAAGTTGATAAATACGGGATTGTTCATACTTCAGTTGGGAAGGTTTCTTTCGAAGCTGAGAAAATAGTAGACAACATTCATGAATTTATTGGCACTATTGTTAAGTTGAAACCTTCGGCTGCTAAAGGTACTTATATTAAAAGTATTTATATCTCTAGCACTATGGGCCCAGGTATTCAAGTAGAACCAAAAACTGCACAGGAATAATATTGTGAATTATGAAGAGATCAGAAAAACAAATAGTTATCGATAACCTGACTCAGGAGATCAATTCATACAATCATTTTTACCTGGCAGATATTTCTGAATTAAATGCCGACAAAACAAGTGTTTTACGACGTATATGTTTTCAGAAAGATGTAAAACTGATTGTAGTTAAAAATACGCTCTTAAAAAGAGCCTTAGAAGCTTCTAATAAGGACGCTTCTGAGCTCTATGATGTTCTAGAAGGCAATACTTCTATGATGTTCTCAAATACTGGTAATGTTCCTGCTAAATTAATTCAGGAGTTTCGTAAGAAAAACAAAGCATTAGGTAAACCGGTATTGAAAGCGGCTTTTGTTGAAGAATGTGTTTATGTTGGTGATAATCAACTTGAATCGTTAGTTAATGTTAAGTCGAAAGAAGAACTCATTGGAGACATTGTTGCACTTCTTCAATCTCCAGCCAAAAATGTTATCTCTGCTTTGCAAGCAAACGGAGGACAAAAAATCGCTGGGATTATTAAAACTTTATCAGATAAAAAGTAATAAATTAATTATAACATTTTAAATCGTTGTTACAATGGCAGATTTAAAAAAACTTGCAGAAGAATTAGTTAACCTTACTGTTAAGGAAGTAAACGAACTCGCAGGAATTTTGAAAAGTGAATATGGTATCGAACCTGCTGCTGCAGCTGTTGCTGTTGCTGGCCCAGCCGCTGGTGCTGAACCTGCAGAAGAAGCTGTTCAAACTGAATTCGATGTTATCTTAGTATCAGGTGGTGCTTCGAAACTTGCTGTAGTTAAATTGGTTAAAGAATTGACAGGCCTTGGTCTTAAAGAGGCTAAAGAAGTAGTTGATGCAGCTCCAAAAGCCATCAAGGAAAAAGTTTCTAAAGAAGAGGCTGAATCTCTAAAAGCGCAATTAGTTGAAGCTGGAGCCGAAGTTGAGCTTAAATAAAAGGTCTACAACCCCCCAAAAGGGTTGAATGGTTTAGTCCCGGTGTATAACCGGGATTAAGCCTTTTTGTGTTTTAACTTTAAGTTCAATAAATACATCATTTAAATGTCTTTGAATACTGTAAATCAAAGAATTAGTTTTTCATCATCGAAAAACACATTCGAATACCCCGATTTTCTTGAAATTCAAATCAAGTCATTCATTGAGTTTTTTCAACTTGGATCAACGCCTGAAATTCGTAAAGAAGAAGGGTTATACAAAGTTTTCATCGAGAACTTTCCAATTTCTGATACTCGGAATAACTTCGTTCTTGAATTTATCGATTATTATATCGATCCACCAAGATATTCTATTGAAGAATGCATTGAGAGGGGTTTAACTTTCAGTGTGCCTTTAAAAGCCAAAATGAAACTATATTGTACCGATCCTGAGCATGAAGATTTCGATACAGTTGTACAAGACGTTTATTTAGGCACGATACCTTACATGACAGAAAGAGGTACGTTTGTTATTAATGGGGCTGAGCGTGTTATTGTTTCGCAGTTGCATCGTTCTCCAGGCGTTTTCTTTGGACAAAGTATGCATGCCAATGGTACAAAGTTGTATTCAGCGCGTATTATTCCGTTCAAAGGGTCTTGGATCGAATTTGCTACTGACATCAACAATGTGATGTATGCTTATATTGATCGGAAGAAAAAATTACCCGTAACAACTTTACTTCGTGCTATTGGGTACGAAGGAGATAAAGATATTCTCGAAATATTTGGTTTAGCTGATGAAATTAAAGTTTCTAAAGCTGGAATTAAAAAACTTATTGGCCGTAAACTTGCTGCTCGTGTGTTGAAAACATGGGTTGAAGATTTCGTTGATGAAGATACCGGTGAAGTAGTATCTATTGAGCGAAATGAAGTTATTATTGATCGTGAAACTGTTCTTGATAATGAACATGTTGACATGATCGTTGATTCAGGAGCCAAAACTATTCTTTTGCATAAAGAAGATGCTAATCTTCAAGATTTTGCAATTATTTACAATACACTTCAAAAAGATCCTTGTAACTCTGAAAAAGAAGCTGTACTTCATATTTATAGGCAGTTAAGAAACGCTGAACCGCCCGATGAGTCAACTGCTCGTGACGTTATTGATAATCTTTTCTTTTCTGAGAAAAGGTATGATCTTGGCAATGTTGGCCGTTATCGAATTAATAAGAAACTAAATCTTGATCTTGATATTGAAACTCGAGTTCTTACAAACGAGGATATTATTGAGATTATAAAATATTTGATTCAACTTGTTAACTCTAAAACTGATGTTGATGATATTGACCACTTGTCAAATCGTCGTGTCAGGACTGTAGGAGAACAAATGTTTAATCAGTTTGGTGTTGGTTTGGCCAGAATGGCTAGGACAATTCGTGAAAGGATGAATGTTCGTGATAACGAAGTTTTCACTCCAATTGATCTTATCAACTCCAAAACACTTTCATCAGTGATCAATTCGTTCTTCGGAACTAATGCACTTTCTCAATTCATGGATCAAACAAATCCTTTAGCAGAGATGACTCACAAACGTCGTATGTCTGCTCTCGGACCTGGAGGTCTATCTCGTGAACGTGCAGGCTTTGAAGTGCGTGACGTTCACTTTACTCATTATGGACGCCTTTGTCCTATTGAAACTCCTGAAGGACCAAATATTGGTTTGATTTCTTCGTTATGTGTATTTGCAAAAATTACCGACTTAGGTTTTATTTCAACTCCTTACCGTAAAGTTAAGGATAGTTTAGTTGATTTGACTGATGAAGGTGTTGTTTATCTTACTGCAGAAGAGGAAGAAGGCCAAATAATTGCACAGGCAAATGCTCGTGTTGGTGATGATGGTAAATTTATTGATTCAAAAGTCAAGTCTCGTCTTGAAGGAGATTATCCTCTTGCAGAAGCTAACGAGGTTCAGTTAATGGATGTTGGTCCTAACCAAATTGCCTCTATTGCTGCTTCTCTTATTACTTTCCTTGAACACGATGATGCGAACCGTGCTTTGATGGGATCAAACATGATGCGTCAGGCTGTGCCTTTAATTAAGCCAGAATCTCCAATTGTTGGAACTGGTCTTGAAAAGAGAGTTGTAACAGACTCTCGGGTTCATATTACAGCTGAAGATCATGGTGTTATCGACTTCGTTGATGCAAATGAAATTGTTGTTCGTTATGATAGGACTGATGATCAGCGTTTTGTTAGTTTCGAACCCGATACAAAAACATATAAACTTTCGAAATATCAAAAAACAAACCAAGGAACAAGCATTACTTTACATCCGATAGTTAAGAAGGGTGATAGAGTTGTTCCTAAGCAAATTCTTACTGAAGGTTATGCTACTCAAGGCGGAGAACTTGCTTTAGGTCGAAATCTTAAAGTTGCTTTCATGCCTTGGCAAGGATACAACTATGAGGATGCAATTGTTATTTCAGAGCGTATTGTTCGTGAAGACATTTTTACCTCCGTACATATAGACGAATATTCACTTGAAGTTCGTGAAACAAAGCGTGGAATGGAAGAATTTACTTCCGATATTCCAAATGTAAGTGAAGATGCTACTCGGAACCTCGATGAAAATGGTTTGATCCGCATTGGTGCAGTTGTTAAACCAGGAGATATTCTGATTGGTAAAATCACTCCAAAAGGAGAATCAGATCCTTCGCCTGAAGAAAAATTGCTTCGTGCCATTTTTGGAGACAAGGCTGGCGATGTTAAAGACGCCTCTTTAAAAGCTTCACCATCATTGAGCGGTGTTGTAATTGATAAAAAGCTTTTCTCTCGAGTTGTTAAAGATAAGAAAGGAAGAACTTCGTCTAAACCAATGCTTGAGCAAATTGACGAAGCTTTTGACCGCCAAATTGCAACGTTAAGAGCAGATCTTGAAGATCGTCTTTTCCAACTTATTAATGGCAAAACATCACAAGGTGTTAGAGACTATTACGGTGGAGAGATGATTGGTAAAGGAGTGAAGTTCTCCATAAAACAATTGCAGGAATTAGATTATCTGGTAATCAATCCAAATAAATGGACTACAGATAAAGACAAAAACGATATGATTCATGACCTCATAAACAATTATGTGGTTAAATACAAAGAGTATGAAGCAGTCGTTCGTCGTGAGAGATATAATGTTACTATAGGAGATGAGCTGCCAGCAGGAATTATTCAATTGGCTAAAGTTTACATTGCGAAGAAACGTAAACTGCAAATTGGTGATAAAATGGCAGGTCGACATGGGAACAAAGGTATTGTATCGCGTATTGTTCGCGATGAAGATATTCCATTCCTTGAAAACGGAACCCCTGTTGATATCGTTTTGAACCCACTGGGTGTGCCTTCTCGTATGAACCTTGGTCAGATTTACGAAACTGTTTTGGGTTGGGCAGGCAAAGAACTTGGAGTTAAATTTGCAACCCCAATTTTCGATGGAGCCACACTTGAGCAGATTAATGAATTCACAGATAAAGCTGGTATCCCTGCTTATGGAAGAACAATTCTATATGATGGTGAAACAGGACAACCTTTTGATCAACCTGCAACTGTTGGCGTTATCTACATGTTGAAACTTGGGCACATGGTTGAAGACAAAATGCATGCTCGTTCAATTGGTCCTTATTCTCTTATTACACAACAGCCTCTTGGTGGTAAAGCACAATTTGGTGGTCAACGTTTTGGAGAAATGGAAGTTTGGGCGCTTGAGGCATTTGGAGCTTCTCATATTCTACAAGAGATACTTACTGTTAAGTCGGATGACGTAATAGGCCGAGCCAAAGCATATGAAGCAATCGTTAAAGGCGATCCAATGCCACAACCTGGTATTCCTGAGTCTTTAAATGTTTTGTTGCACGAACTTCGTGGTTTAGGGTTGAGTGTTAATATGGATTAAGCGAATTCCCTGTTTGGAGTTCTTAGTATAAATTGTAATCGATAATATAAAATAAATGGCTTTTAGAAGAGAAAATAAAGTAAAGAGTAGCTTTAGCAAAATCTCTATCAGCTTGGCTTCGCCAGAAGAGGTTCTTGAAAGATCACATGGAGAAGTCTTAAAGCCTGAAACAATAAACTACAGGACTTATAAGCCTGAGCGTGACGGATTATTCTGTGAGAGAATTTTCGGCCCTGTTAAGGATTATGAATGTCACTGTGGAAAATACAAACGTATTCGGTATCGAGGCATCGTATGCGACCGTTGCGGAGTGGAGGTTACAGAGAAAAAAGTGCGTCGTGAACGAATGGGACATATCTCCCTAGTTGTTCCTGTTGCTCATATCTGGTACTTCAAATCATTGCCTAACAAAATTGGCTACCTTTTAGGATTACCTACTAAAAAGCTTGATTCTATTATTTATTACGAGCGTTATGTAGTAATTAATCCGGGTATCAAAAAAATTGATGGTGTTAATTATCTCGATTTCCTTACCGAAGAAGAATACATTGACATTATTGATACCTTACCAAAGGAAAATCAATTTCTTGACGACGATCATCCTGATAAATTTATTGCCGAGATGGGCGCTGAAGGTTTGTATAAACTTTTAGAAAGAATCGATCTCGACGAATTATCTTATGATTTGCGTCATAAAGCAAATACAGAAACTTCTCAACAACGTAAGAATGAAGCATTAAAGAGACTTCAGGTTGTAGAAGCTTTCAGAGGAAGTACCCAGCTCAATCGTCCTGAGTGGATGATTGTAAAAGTAGTTCCTGTAATACCACCCGATTTACGTCCGTTGGTTCCATTGGATGGTGGCCGTTTTGCAACCTCCGATTTGAACGACCTTTACCGTAGGGTTATTATCCGTAATAACCGTTTGAAACGATTAATAGAAATTAAAGCTCCAGAAGTTATTTTGCGAAATGAAAAGCGAATGCTTCAGGAAGCTGTCGATTCTTTGTTTGATAATTCAAGAAAATCGAATGCTGTTAAAACAGAAAATAACCGAGCACTTAAATCTCTTAGTGATAGTTTAAAAGGAAAACAAGGACGTTTCCGTCAGAACTTGCTTGGTAAACGTGTAGATTATTCTGCTCGTTCTGTAATTGTCGTTGGTCCAAACTTACAGCTTCATGAATGTGGTATACCAAAAGGTATGGCTGCTGAACTTTACAAACCGTTCATCATTCGTAAATTGATTGAAAGGGGAATTGTAAAAACAGTAAAATCAGCAAAGAAAATTGTTGACCGCAAAGATCCTGTTGTTTGGGATATTCTTGAAAATGTGATGAAAGGGCACCCAGTGATGTTAAACCGTGCTCCGACTCTTCACCGTTTGTCAATTCAGGCATTTCAGCCTAAATTGATTGAAGGTAAAGCTATTCAGTTGCACCCACTTGTTTGTGCCGGTTTTAATGCCGACTTCGACGGTGACCAGATGGCTGTTCATTTACCTCTTGGTAATGCAGCAATTCTCGAAGCTCAGATTTTGATGCTCGCATCGCACAATCTACTTAACCCTTCGAATGGAGCACCTGTTACCGTTCCTTCTCAGGACATGGTTCTTGGGTTGTATTATATGACTAAAGCTCGTCAAGGCGTTAAAGGTGAAGGATTAACATTTTATTCTCCTGAAGAAGCAATTATTGCTTATAACGAAGGAGCTGTTGCTTTACATGCCATTGTTAAGTGTCGCGTGAATGATATTGATGAAGATGCAAAACCTATAAACCATATTGTTGAAACAACAATTGGCCGCATTTTATTCAATGAAGTTGTTCCTGAAGAAGTAGGTTATCTTAATCAAGTTGCTACTAAAAAGGCACTTAGAGATATTATCGCTTTCATCTTGAGTAGAACAGACAACGCGATTACTGCACACTTCCTTGATGATATTAAGAATCTTGGTTACAAGATGGCTTATCGTGGCGGTTTGTCCTTCAACTTATACGATGTAATTATTCCTGAAGATAAACAAGCAATGGTTCAGGAAGGTTATGACGAAGTAGAAGAGGTTATGGTGAACTATAATATGGGTTTCATTACCAACAACGAACGTTATAATCAGGTTATTGATACTTGGACACACGTAAATGCAAAGTTGACTCAATCTGTGATGAAAACTTTGAGTACCGACCGTCAAGGATTTAACCCTGTATACATGATGTTGGATTCAGGAGCCCGTGGTTCTAAAGAACAGATCCGCCAGCTTTGTGGTATGCGTGGTTTGATGGCGAAACCTCAAAAATCTGGAGCAACAAGTGCTCAAATTATTGAGAACCCAATTCTTTCGAACTTCAAAGAAGGTTTGTCGGTTTTGGAATACTTTATCTCTACCCACGGTGCTCGTAAAGGTTTGGCCGATACCGCACTTAAGACTGCTGATGCGGGTTATTTGACTCGTCGTTTGGTCGATGTGGCTCAAGATGTTATAATTACTGAATTAGACTGTGGAACTCTTCGCGGATTGGTTGCTACTGCCATCAAAAAAGATGAAGAGGTTGTTACTTCATTATACGAAAAGATTCTTGGCCGTACTTCAGTTCACGATATTTTCCATCCTTTAACCGGCGATTTGCTTGTTCATTCAGGAGATGAAATTACTGAAGTTGTAGCGAATAAAATTGAAAGCTCACCTATTGAGCGTGTTGAAATTCGCTCAGTGTTAACATGTGAATCAAGTATTGGTGTTTGTGCTAAATGTTACGGTCGTAACCTAGCTAATGCACGCATGGTTCAACGTGGCGAAGCTGTTGGTGTAATTGCTGCTCAGTCAATTGGTGAACCAGGAACTCAGCTTACCTTACGTACTTTCCACGTGGGGGGTATTGCTGGGAACATCTCTTCTCAATCTACAATAGTTTCTCGTTATAACGGTGTAGCTGAAATTGAAGAACTTAGAGCTGTTGAATTCCCTAATGAAGATGGTACAAAGGTTGATATTGTTGTAAGCCGATTAGCAGAATTGCGTATCGTTGATAAAAATACTGGAATAACGGTTACAACTCACAGTATACCTTACGGTTCTAAGCTATTTATAAAGAATGGTCAAGAAGTTACCAAAGATCAATTGATTTGTGAATGGGACCCTTACAATGGTGTTATCATTACAGAATACAATGGTAAAATCGAATTCGATAGCCTTATCGATGGTGTAACTTTCCGCGATGAATCGGACGAACAGA
>CAZRXT010000062.1:0-6119 GCA_964604035.1 uncultured Prolixibacteraceae bacterium
CGCGACCCTCGGCGTGACAGGCCGATATTCTAACCAACTGAACTACCGCACCAAATTTTATTCCTGTTCTTTCTGATTTCTCAGGCCGAACTTTTATGCAATTTTTAAAACACCAACTTTAGAACTAACCCCCGAAATCTTATTTTTCAAAGGCGTTGCAAATATAGAGGTTCTTTTCTTTTTTGCAAATAGTAACTTCAAAAAAAGATGATCAGAACAGGGGTTTTACGATAATATCCCATCTTGTTCAGCCTTCATTTTTGATAATCAGATAGTCTGAAAAATATCTGAATGTTATTTTGTTGATCGAATGATTAAAAAACTTCAGAAATTAGACTTTTCCTTGTCGCTGACCCCGTTTTTTCTTTGGTTGTTTGAATTTGGTCTTAACAAATTTGTCGCTAAAATCTCGTTTATCTCTCATCAGCTTATATTTTTTGTCGTGAAAAGCCCCCTTGAAAGTTGGATCGTCAATTTTACGCTGATGGTCTATTTCGCGTAGTATTTTCTGCCTTTCTTCTCTATCGGTAGGAATTATTTCAACTTCATCGGGTATTTCATAAACAGGTATTTCCATGTGTATGATCTTTTCGATATTGGCAAAATGCCACTCTTCGCTTGGGTCAAGCATTGTAATTGCAACACCTTGGTTTCCGGCACGGGCTGTACGTCCAATGCGGTGGATATAATCGTCGTAATTTACGGGTACATCAAAATTTATAACGTGCGACACTTTGCTTGCATCGATACCGCGGGCAGAGACGTCGGTTGAGATTAGGATTCGAACTTCGTCGTTTTTGAATGCATTTATGGCGTTTATACGGGCACTCTGAGCTTTATTTGAGTGGAGTATGCGTTTCTCGCCTTCCGATTTCCTTTTGATAACCTTAAATACTTCCTCGGCTGTTACTTTAGTCTTACAGAAAATCATCACTTTATTAAACTCTTCTTCGTTGGTGAGGAGATGTGAGACAAGGCTCAGCTTTGTACGGTAATTTGGTACGTGATAAATCATCTGTTTAACCAATTCAACCGGGGTTGCCGAAGGGGCAACTTCAATTCTGACAGGCGTATCAAGAAACTCTTCGGTCATTTTCTCGATCTTTTCGGAGAAGGTGGCAGAGAAAAGTAAATTTTGACGGCGCATAGGAACTATTTCGAAGATTTTCCGAAGTTGTGGCATGAAACCCATGTCGAGCATACGGTCGGCTTCGTCAATTACCATCACCTTAATTTTCTTCAGATTTAAAGCTTTGTTGGTGTAAAGGTCCATTAGTCGGCCTGGCGTTGCAACCAGAATATCGATGCCAGCTTTAATCATTTCGGCATGTTTAGTCCATCCAATTCCTCCATAAATGGCTGCGTGCCTTATGTTTGTGTATTGCGAAAGTTCTTCGATATCTTCGCCAACCTGAATGGAAAGCTCACGTGTTGGAACAATGATTATTGCTCTTGGGTCTTCTCCTTCGGCCTTAACTAGTTGCGTGAGGATAGGAAGGATATATGCTGCTGTTTTACCAGTTCCGGTTTGTGCTATTCCAATTACATCCTGGCCCGATTTAATGGCAGGAATGGCCTGCTCTTGAATTGGGGTTGGTGTAACGAAGCCAATTTCACTAATTGCTTTCTGTACCGACTTGGTTAATTTTAAATCTATGAACTCTACCATTATCAAAATTTTGCGCAAAAATAGCGAAACGGTCAAGATATCTGGTATTTACTCGAAAAAATGTTTAACTCCTTAACATTGTGGCAGAAAAGGGGAGTTTAAATTTTGAGTCACCATTGACGTTCAACTTTTTATGTTATAATATTGATAATTAAAGGCTCTTTATTTGAATGAAGGTTTTATCGCAGTCAATTTTATATAAGTTTACAAGCCCAATCAAGAACTGCGTAAGTCTAAATTGAAGAAATATATGACTAAGAAAATTGTATTGAACAGTTATTCAAAAGAAGAAGAACAATTGAATGTGGTTTCACATGCTATTGGATTGTTTCTTAGTGTTATTGCTGCTGTTGCATTGCTTGTTAAGTCGATTCCGACGAGTTCGTTTACGGTGATTTTTAGTAGCGCGGTGTTTGGAATAAGCGCTATTTGCCTCTATCTGGCTTCAATGTCGTATCATCGGGAGAAAGATCAGGCACGAAGGCTAAAACTTAAAATTTTCGATCATAGTTCAATTTATATTCTGATTGCAGGTTCGTATACTCCATTCTTACTCATTACGTTGAAGGGATTTACTGGCAATCTTATTTTTATTGCGGTGTGGAGTATTGCTGTGGTTGGGGTGGTTCTTAAACTATTTTTTGCGGGTAGGTTTTCGTTGGTGTCTACCATTTCGTATGTGCTAATGGGGTGGATTATTGTGTTCGCATTTAAACCGTTGTATGCTAATTTGTCGAGCCAAGGTTTTTTCTGGCTTCTTGCCGGAGGTGTTGCTTATACTATTGGGGCTATTCTTTATCAGATTAAAAAGATGAAATTTAATCATGCCATCTTTCACTTTTTTGTTCTGATTGGAACGATTTGCCATTTCATTTCGGTCTATTTTTATGTGATTTAATAACCGATAGAGGGTTTGAAATGACGATACGAGATGTTTAAAAAAGCTCTTGCTCGGTAGTATTGCTCGAAGTATCTACTTCTTTTTTTGTTTGTTCAGCAATAACATTGAATGAAGAATCAAAGATTAGTGCCGATTCAATTGTTTGACCATCAACAAAAAGGTCTTTGATTTTAGTTGTTTTACCTTTTTCTATCAGCGCAAAAATCTGTTTCTCGTTGAGCCCTTTCCCATATTGTTCAAACATTACTTTGAAGGTGCAACCATTTTTGTATTCACTGCATCCGAAAGCTGTTTTTCCTTTTAGCATTGTGCCTTTTTTGCATCGTGGGCAGGTAAGAATTACAGGTTTATCTGTTTTCCCGGCATCCTTTTTTACTGTGGGTTTCTTCTTTTCTGTTGATTTAGGCTTGTCCGACTTCTCTTTTTTGTCCGCTTTTTCTGCTTTCTTCTCTTCGGGCGTAGCCTCTTGTTCAATTGTAATCAGCCTTTTATTTTCACGCTGAACTTCTGCAACCAGGTTCGAAACCATCTCTTTCATTTCGTCGAGAAAGAGCTTCGGGTCGTATTCGCCCTTTTCAATTTGGCGCAGTTTCTTTTCCCACATTCCAGTTAGTTCGGCCGATTTAAGCAACTCATTCTGAATGGTATTTATAAGTTGAATGCCTGTTTGCGTGGGTACAAGATTTTTCTTTTCGCGGACTACGAACCGGCGTTTGAAAAGTGTTTCGATAATATTGGCACGGGTTGATGGCCGGCCAATGCCATTCTCTTTCATTAATTCGCGAAGTTCGTCATCTTCAACTTGTTTCCCGGCTGTTTCCATTGCACGGAGAAGTGTGGCTTCGGTGAGTAATTTTGGCGGCTGGGTTTGTTTCTCGAGCAAGTCGGGAATGTGTTCACCTTTTTCGCCTTTTACAAACTGCGGCATAATTTGCTCTTCGTCGGCCTCCGATTCTGCCTCTTTTTCAGTCTCCTTTTTTGGGTATAGCACGCGCCATCCATCTTCCAGAATTACCTTTCCGGTTGCTCTAAATTCGTGGGTGCTCACTTCGCCAATTACTGTTGTGTTCGAAACAATACAATCGGGATAGAAAGCTGCGATAAACCTCCGAGCAATTAAATCGTAAACACGTTTCTCTTCAGGAATCAATCCAGAAGGTCTTATCCCTGTTGGGATTATGGCGTGGTGATCGGTGATTTTGGCATCGTCGAATATCTTTTTGCTTTTCTTTACAGGTTTGCCAAGCAGAGGAGCTGTAAAGTTGGAGTATGGCTCCATGTTTTTTAGAATCCCTTCAATTTTTGGGTACATGTCGGTGGGCAGAAAAGTGGTGTCGACACGAGGGTAGGTCACCATTTTCTTCTCGTAAAGGCTTTGAATATACTTTAACGTTTCGTCGGCTGTGAAGCTGTATTTTTTGTTGCACTCGACCTGTAATGCAGTCAAATCGAATAGTTTGGGTGGAGCCTCGTTGCCTTTTTTCTTTTCGAACGAAACAACTTCGAAGAGGTTTGTTTTAATCTCCTCAATAACTCGGGCAGCTTCCTCAACAGATTCGAACCGACCATTGGTTGAGTTGAAAATTACATTTCGGTAATTTGTTTTGATCTCCCAGAAAGGTTTTGATACGAAATTCTGAATCTCTTCAAATCGGCGGACAATCAGAGCCAGCGTTGGGGTTTGGACCCTGCCAATTGAGAGAACCCCTTTGCCGTTGGCGTATTTTAGTGTGTACAAACGGCTTGCATTCATTCCTAAGAGCCAGTCGCCAATTGCACGGGCATTTCCAGCCGAATATAAACAGTCGAATTCTTTCCCGTCTTTCAGTTTTTCAAAACCTTCTTTAATCGCTTCATCGGTCATCGACGAAATCCACAAACGTTTCAATGGTTTTTTGCATTCAGCTTTTGTAAGTACCCAACGCTGAATAAGTTCTCCCTCAATTCCAGCATCACCACAGTTAATCACCTCATCGCATTCATCAAATAGTTTTTTGATTGTATTGAACTGTTTTTCAACGCCATTGTTGTCGATTAGTTTTATCCCAAACCGAGGAGGAACCATTGGCAGGTAGTTCATCCGCCAGGCTTTCCAATCGGTTGTATAATCTTCAGGATTTTTAAGGGTGCATAAGTGACCAAAAGTCCATGTAACCTGATAGCCGTTGCCTTCAAAATAGCCATCCTTGCGGGTATTGGCTTGCAATATTCGGGCAATTTCTTTGGCAACACTAGGTTTTTCGGCAATGCAAACTTTCACTTGGCTCTCAATTTTTTTAGAAAAACAAAATTAGGCAATTCGACGAAGAATCAAATTCAACACAACGTGTAGATACCACGAGTTTTGAACAAAGCGGTTTTAGCTGTTGATTGTTAGTAGTTAACGAATGTATAGCTCGATGGATTTTAGGATGAGAAATGAGGTTTTTAAAGTAGTAAATTCTAAGAACTCGCTATTTTTTTGCGCAAAAACCTTATTTTTTTTAATCTGAATTTATTTGGAATCCCTTTTGTAGTACACTTTAAACCGAAGTGGTTATTTTTGCAGCCGAGTTGGTTTTCTATGTTCGATATGTAATTGTATATTATGAAGTTGAAATTTTTATTTTTCGCATTGTTGGGTTTAATTACAAATGCTTGGGCTCAGTCTTTAGTGAAAATGGAGCAAATAAATGGTGTATCAACAGTTGCCTGTAAGATAAATGGGTTCGATTTAAAGTTTGTGCCAGATACAGCAAATACTGATGTTTCTATTTCGTTGGTAACCGCCTCCGAAATGCTGAAGTTAGGGTATCTGTACGAAAAAGACTTGTCAGGACCTATTCAGATTGGCGGTGAAATTAACCTGAGTATTATCGAAATAGGAGACCATTTTCTATATAATACTAAAGCTATTATTGTTGATAATCAAACGTTTCAGGTGCGAATTGGGAAAAATATTCTCGATCAACTGGGGCAGGTTAGTATTGATTTCACAACCAGCGATTTCTTAATAACAGATAAAGAGATTTATAAGAACAACTACAATGTGAAATTTGGTTGTGCATCAGGGAATTGCCTTAACGGATATGGAGCTTATTTGTATCCTGGAGGTGCTGTTTATGTTGGGAATTTCAAAGAAGGCGATTTGGTGGGTTATGGCACCTATCTTTATGAAGATGGTACAAAGTACATTGGATACTTTATTGCCGGAGATTATGAAGGCAAGGGTGTTTTAATGAATCCCGATGGTTCAACCTATGTTGGAGACTTTGTTGATGGCGAATTTAATGGCTTTGGCCGAATGTCTTTCGCAAATGGTCAGAAGTATGTTGGCGACTTTGTTGATGGTATTTTTAACGGTTATGGCGTTTTTACATTTGTTAGCGGTCAGAAATATTTAGGCGATTTTGTTGATGGTCAATATAATGGAAATGGAACCATGTTTTTTGCCAATGGTCAGAAATATGTTGGACAGTTTGCAAACAATAAGCGTAACGGGAAAGGTACATTGACTTTGCCCGATGGTACTGAAAAAACCGGGATGTTCAGGAACGGCGAATACGTTGG
>CAZRXT010000062.1:6219-10384 GCA_964604035.1 uncultured Prolixibacteraceae bacterium
TACACTTTCAAAGGAGAGTCAATTTTGATAGGCTCGGCAGTATTGGGCGATGACTTTGCGACTGGTTGTCAGGTTCGGTTGCCATTGAAAACATTTAACCGTCACGGACTTATTGCCGGAGCTACCGGAACCGGCAAAACAAAATCGTTGCAGGTAATTATGGAGAGCCTTTCCGATGCCGGTGTGCCTGTTTTGGCAATGGACATTAAAGGCGACTTGAGCGGACTTGGTGCAGAGGGCGAAATGAACCCAATAATTGAAAAGCGTTCGAAGCTGATAGGGATGGAGTGGAGTGGCAAGAGCTATCCTCTTGAATTTATGTCGATTTCGGATGAACCTGGCGTTCGGTTGCGGGCTACGGTTTCGGAATATGGTCCGGTGTTGCTTTCGAAAATCCTTGGTTTGAATGAAAGTCAGGAAGGAGTTTTGTCGATGGTTTTTAAGTATTGCGACGACCGCAATTTGCCCCTTCTCGATCTGAAAGATTTGAAAAGTGTGCTCAATTATGCCCAAAACGATGGGAAAGAGGAGTTTAAAGAAAAATATGGATTTCTTTCCGGTTCATCGGCAGGAACAATTCTTCGAAATATTATATCGCTAGAGCAACAAGGTGGAGAAGGTATTTTTGGAGAACCTTCGTTCGACGTCTTTGATCTCATGAAATCTAACAGCGAAGGGCAGGGAATAATCAACATTCTTCGCCTTACCGATATGCAAAGCAAACCCGATCTTTTCAGCTCGTTTATGCTGAGTTTGCTGGCCGAAATTTTTGAGAAAATGCCTGAACTTGGCGATCCCGATAAACCCGAGTTGGTAATCTTTATTGACGAAGCCCACCTTATTTTCCGAAATGCATCGAAAGTGTTGCTCGATCAGTTTGAGATGACCATTAAGCTAATTCGCTCGAAAGGGGTAGGAATCTTCTTCATCACACAATCGCCAACCGACATTCCGGCAAGCATTCTTGGACAGTTGGGGACAAAAGTTCAACATGCGCTGCGGGCATTTACAGCTAAAGACCGTAAGGATATTAAAATGGCTGCTGAAAATTATCCTATTTCCGATTTTTATCAGGTCGATGAGCTGATAACCCAACTTGGTATTGGCGAAGCTTTTGTTACCGGGCTCGACGAGAAAGGCCGTCCTACAGAGTTGGTTTACACGCTAATGCGCCCACCATTCTCGCGCATGGATGTGCTGACCGATCAGGAGATAAACAGCTTTATAAAGAATTCAGATTTAGTTAGGGAATATAACGTTGAAGTTGACCGTGAAAGTGCTTTTGAAATTCTTCAGAGCCGAATGGACGACCGCGAAGAAGAGGTTGAACAGGAGATGGCGCGTGTTCGCGAAGAGCGCACCCCACGTGGTCGACAAGAAACTTCAACTTTCGAAAAGATAATGAAAAGCCCCGTTACGCACATGGTGGCAAAAGAGGTAACCCGCGGTCTGTTGGGCGTTCTGGGACTAAAAACCACCACCCGCTCGCGCTCGCGAAGGAGCTTGTGGTAAGAGTTTTGATAGATATAAGAAAAGCCTGTCCAGATATTCTGGACAGGCTTTTTTATGGTCAATTTTTACTTAGAAACTCAATATTAGAGCATGTTCTTTTTCCAGTTTTCAATTGTTAATCCTGGAATACGGCCGAAGTGGTTTTCGTTATTTGTAACTAATGTCATCTCATTATCAATCGCAACACCAGCGATTAAAAGGTCAATATCGTCAAGTGAGTTTCCTGATTGTCGAAGGGTAGAATATATTTCTGCGGAAATTTTCACAGACTTTTCAGTAAGAGGGAGTACTATATTTTCTGATACAAAATCCTCAAATATAGACAATTGTTTCAGTGCATTCTTTGCTAATAATCCGCTTGTAATTTCATAATAAGTCACCAAGCTTATCTCAATCAAATCGTATTGGTCTAAATATTTACTGAAATTATTAACAACATCAGAATCCCCTTTGAAATAATAGGATAATATGTCAGTGTCGATAAGCGCCCTATTCATAGCGTCTTTTATTTTGTTGCCGAAGATCAATCAGATTCTCTGTCAAATTATTGAATGTTTCAGAATCAATATTTGCCCATGAGCCTGCAAACGACAGGTTTTTATCTTTCTTTGAAGAGGTAAGCTCAAGTTTCGTCACTAATTCACTTAGTTCGTTCAATTTACTTGAAGGAATTTTTTGAATTCTTCGAATAAGCTGGCTTCGTATTTGAGTTTCTGTATTCATTCCATTTGGTATTAATTAACTCTCAAAATTATCTAAAAAAAATGAGTTTTTTTATCGATTATTTTTACAATACGCTATAACATCGCTTATTCAAAAATCTCGGATTTGTAGTTGAAAAAATCTCTGTAAATACATTAATCTCTGTATTGTATTTATAATGGAATGAATATTTGTTGTTTTATTCTGGGCGATAATCTAAGAAAAGCCTGCTCAGATATTCTGAACAGGCTTTTTTATGCGTTGTTCTTTATTTTAAAAGTTTCTATTTCCGGGTTTCATCGGGGTCGCAACAGTAGTTCTCTTCAACTTTCTTCTTTTGCTCTGGGAATAGTAGCCTCGATTGTATTTCGATGCGCCTTACACCGTCGTAGTCGAAGTAGCCGTTACCACTTGGGTTATTGGCGGTAGGATACGGGTATTTTGGATTTTCGATATCACCATCTTCGCGCTTGCCACGGGTAATAATAATGATGTCGGCATCTTTGTAACTGACATTATTATCGGGCAATGCAACTTTCCCTTCTTTCAAATACTTGTTAAAGGTTTCAGAGTCGGCAAGCCGTTTCAGTACTTCCTTGTAACCATACCAAGCCCGCAACCTCGAAAGGTTGGTGTTTTGGTCGGTTCTTCCGCTTCCTATTCCAAGTATAGAGCCGTTGTCGCCATCTTTATTTAACTCGACAGAGCAAGGTTTTAACTGTGTAATGGTTTTTGTTTTTTCATCGACAGATGGTGGAATAATTTTCACTGGTTCGGTGTTGAAATCCTTCCTGACTTCGTCATATTCCGAGCCGCGGTATTGAACGGTATCGCCAATGTACCAGCTCCGCGATACTTCGCGTTGATCGGAAACTGCAAAAATTTCGATCAGAAGTTGAGGCTTCATATCTTTATGAAGGTCGAGCAGGTGAATGTACTTGTTCTTGATTGTATCGGTAAGATTCTTTAGGTTTTCATCTACCTTTTTCGCATAATCGGCGTACTGATCGATCCTATCTTTTCGGCCTTTCATGCGTTGTTCTGCCTTGCTATCCTTGCCCGGACGGTCGCCCCAGTATTGGTTGTTCGGGTGAAGTTCAATCCACGAAGCATTTGCGATAGAGTAGGTGAAGTGGTCGTTTGTTTTCACCGGGAAAAGTGGAGCTTCGTAGCCTGTAACGTTGTAATCGCTGCGTTCCCTGTTGATTCTTCCTTTCGGATTATAAATGGTTCCCGATTCAGTAAAATCAAAACCTTCGTGAAGTTTTTCGAGATCGCGTTTCAGGTTTTCCGAAGTGTTTACTTCCCAATATCCAGTTTGGAAATAGGAGATTGAGCGGTAAGTTGGTTCAATATTGAGTTTGCCGGGACAAGGTGGTTTCTTCATCCACGCACGGGTAATGTAAACAGTGTCGTTCACAATGGTGTCGCTCAGAATGTTGAAAATTGGAAGTTTCCCGTTTGTTTCTGTCAATGTCGATTTTACTTCAGCTCCGTTTATTAAGCGAGTGTGTGCCGAAGGAATTGATGGGTCGCCAACAATTTTGCTGTACCCGATGAAGATGTAATTCCGGTCTTCGTTGCAGATGTACGTGCCTTTTTCTTTGCTGGCAAACGAACCTCCCAAAATGCGGTATTCCAATCCCGAGTAGAGTTTGAAACTTGCTGAATTCTTCTCAACAGTTTCATTTCTGTCGCCTTCTATTTTGATGACAGGGAAATCTACGGGTTGAGGTTTGGTTGTTGGGTATTTGTCGACAAGCACAATGTTCAGATCAACCTCGAAAGGCATGGCGCAACCGTAAATATCGAAACTGCCGTAGCCCGAAGGAAGATCGGAAGCCCAGAAGATTGACCGTGGTGTTTTCCTGTTCTGCGGATTACTGTAGATAAACGGGTAGTTCTGGTTGTGATCGCTGTTTACCGATATTTCGACAGCCCCTTTCGATGT
>CAZRXT010000063.1:0-8117 GCA_964604035.1 uncultured Prolixibacteraceae bacterium
TTTTCTCAAACTAACTAATCTAACTAAACCTAAAACTTATGAAAAATAAACCTGACACAAAGATATGTTCTTCAACACAGAATTGAAAAAAAAGAACGTGAAAATTTGCAAATATTCGAAATATTTACGTTCTATTAACATTCAAGTTTTGTTTTGCCCTGCGGAGAGTGATGTGATCGAAACTTAGATCGTACTTAAGTACTGTGAATTCTCTTTTTACTTTTGAGCAATGAAATGGTATTTAATATACCCTGATTGATTTGCAGGAGCTTCGTCTGAGGCATTAAATTTTGTTCTTAATGCCGCGGTTTTTGCATAAGAGAGTATTTGTTCGCTTAGTTGGGGTTCAATAACCGGTTCTGCTTTTGTTACTTTTCCCGAGCGGTCTACTACAATATTAACCTTGACCCAACCACCACCTTGAGCCAGGTAAACAGGAATTGGCAGTCTTTTGTGAAATCTGTTTGTCAGATAATATTCAACATTACTGTCGCCAGTATAACCTTTATCCTTGAACGATTCAATATCATTTTCATCAGTTGTTTCTTCTGGCATTTTTAAATCGCCAACAGTTGGAATTTCTTTTGATAATTGACGGCTAACATCTTTCACTAAATTTTTGGCTTGCTCTAGCTCCTCCAGAAAATCTTTATCAACATTACTGTTTTTCGTGATAGAAGCTTTATTTGAAGCAGTATTTGTGGTCTTGTTATCTGAATAACTTTCCGAATTTTGGGTGAGTTCTTGTTTGCTTTCGGGTTGTATTTCCTTTTCTTCTTCGGGATCAGGAAAATCAATAAGCATTTCGGTTTCTTTAATTTCTAGTTTCGTGGTTATTTCGGTAAATAATAGAGTAGAAAAAAGAAGAATGTGAAAAATCAGAGTGAAGATTATTCCATTTACATGTTTTTTATATAGCCTTACAATCCACGACATGGTGGCAAATATATAAAAAGCAAAGAGTAAGTGAGCAGCCTTAAAATAAAAAAGCTTTTACTTCAAATTTGATGTAAAAGCTTGAGATGGCTAATCTCTTTGTTAATTTTTTCGAGGAGAATATGTTCCTGCTGAATTTTATTTTCGGTATTTTCGATACCCAACAAATTTTTACGAATCATGTTCAACTCCTCAAGCCTTTCATAGAATTCTTTTCTACCCATAAAAGTGTTTTTAAAGTTTCGACTAAAGTAATGTTTTATATTTACAATGTTTGTTTCTCAAATGTATTTATTGCGTTAATTAATAGTAAAATATCATTGTTGCTATTTCCTTTTGATAAAAATGTGATTTTTAAAATCGAATATTTAGTGTGAGTTATTTTATTTGAGTGTTCCTAAAGTCATTATTATTTCTAATTTTAAAATTTGAAACTCAGGTTATAACAGTGTCGATTAAAAAAAAGTAGATCAACGTTAGTTCGACGATTAAATTGTTTTAATTTAGTAAAATCAAGATTGGAATAGTTTTGTTTTGATGATGTTCTATATTTTGTTCATTTTCGTTAGTTGATTGATTAAGTTCAACTAACAATAAGTGTAATATTTTGTGTTCAATTCCTATAATTTTGAGATAAAAATTATATATTGTAGGGGAAATTATAGCAAAAAATAATGAAAAGGTTTTTCTACATCATACTGTTACTGCTGGGAATCTACGCCTGTAGTCCAAAAGGAGCTTTGGTTGAACAAGATTTATCTGAAAAACCTGAGGCAACTCGATTTGACGGTTTTTCCGATAAGCAATTATCGTTAATTGGAGATATTCAGCCATTTAAGAGTGAAATCATTATTGATACGCTTGAAGATAATAAGTATCTGATAAATATCAACTTGTATACCGATTTCCCATCTTCGTTGCCCAAATTCCAATTTGATGTCAGGTATCCACTAACGTCTATCGATGTGCTGTGGAGTTCGCGCTCATGGTCAAATAGTTCTTTTATAAATATTCCTAATTACTCCCGTCTGCAATCCGATTACAATGTTGTTTCGGGTTTGACTAATAGAGATAACAATAGGATTACGATGGCTTCTTTTGATAATTTTGGAAGTCGTTACACCGGAATCGATATTAAGAAGGATGCCGACTCTTTAGTATTCTCTTTCAATTTCTTTAAAACTTCGGTTCCCGACGCTGAAATTCTTGAGTATAAAGCACAAATATTGGTCGACTTAACCGATAAGCAATATTCAAAATCTATTCGTGAATGTATTCAGTGGAGGCTCGACAAAGAAGATCACACAGCTATTCGAAAGATAGATTTATCGCTGCTTCCGGTTTATTCGTTGTGGTACCCAATGAACCGCAACATTCCGTTGGAAAATATTACATTTTATTTCGACTCAATATCATCAATGGGTTTTCGTTCGGTGCTGTTCGACGATGGTTGGCAAGATGTTGTTCGTTTCGATGTTGATAAAGATGGTATGTGGGACCCATCTCAAACTTCTATTGTTAAGGAGTTTATGTCGGTAGCTCATGAAAAGGAGATGAAAGTTGCTCTTTGGTATACCAAACCTTTTATTGGTTCCCATAAATATGTTTTTAACAAATTCGAGGGTAAGTATTTGCAATACATCACTTCAGAACAGCCAATTCTCGATATACGTTATCCTGATGTTCGCAGTTATTTGTCGTCTCTTTATTCCGATGTGGTTAAAGATTGGTCTATTGATGGTGTGTTGTTCGATTTTTTAAATGGTTATTATCCCGACGAACATATTATTGTTACAGAAGATAAAGGCCGTGATTTTGTTTCTGTTCGTAAATCGCTCGATTCTTTGCGGCTTTACATGGAAGCCGATTTATTAGAAGCTAATCCCGAACTCTCAATCAACCAAAGTTATCCATCTGTTGGTCCATTACATACGTCTAATACCAAAACAATTAATGGTTTTCTGGGAACGACAATTTTGAACGAAGTAAGAGAGAAGCTGGTTAACAACCGTTTGATGTACGGCGAGTATTCTCCGTTTATGGAAATTATGGGGATACATCCAAAGGATCCCGCTGTTGAGGTGGCTTTGAAATTCCAGTCTGTAATGTTTGGTACACCATATATTTCGTATTTCTCGTACACCCTGCCCGAAAAAGTTAGGGAAACATTGAATTTCTGGATCAAATACTGGAAATCGAATACTGAATTTCTTCTCGAATCAGACTTTGAAGCTTACGATCCAATTCATAGGTATACAGTTTTATGGGCAGGGAATGAAACAAAGCAGATTGTTGCTTTTTATGGTCCGGCTTTGCCTTTCGACTTTGGTAATTTTAATTTTGAAATTGCTGATGTTATAAATTCCTCGGATCTTGAATCGGTTTCTGTTGCAGGGACTCCTGCTGGTAAAGTTGATTATATTTCCTACGATCATACAGGCACTTATGTTGATAGAGGCACTTTGAAATTCAAAAAAGGTGTTGCCTCAATTGAGATACCTAAAGGCGGGTATGCTCGTTTAATTGTGAAGTAATTAACTCACAATCTTACATGAATTATTTTAATCGACTAGCTTTATTGTTATTCTTTTCTTTTTTGAGTTTTTTCGCTCAATCTTCTGTTGATATTGCTTCAAGTTCGGCTTCGTTTAACGAGACAAAGAAATCAAAAAAACTTCTCGATGAGGCCATCGCTGCTTATCGTAATGGCGAATTCGATATTTCGGAAAAGCTTATTGGAAAACTTATTAAGGCCGACTCTTCAAATGTAAATGCTTTCCTCTTGTTGTCTGATATCTCGGCCGAAAAGAAGGATGACCTTAACCAGATTGAAGCACTGAAAAAGGTTATTTCAATCGATTCAATAAATTATCCGGTAGCCTTTAAATTACTTGGCAATTTGTATTTTGGACAGGCTAATTATGATCAGGCTTTAAGCTCATACAATAAATATAAGCAGTCAGGCACTTCGAAAGATTCGTTGTTTGTTGCCGAGCGAATAAAATCGTGCCACTTTTGCAAGGAGTCTATTCTGTTGAACCGCGATGCTAGAATTGTTCGTTTAGATTCTTTGGTAAACACAAAGAAAAACGAATATTGGCCTTCTATTTCCACTAACGATTCTTTGTTGTACTTCACCCGGCTGATTGACGATGAGAAGCCATTCTCTTTTGAACGAATCTTTATTTCACAACTTGAAAATGGAAGCTGGGCTATGGCGGAACAGCTTAATTTAGCCGATGATTTTGAAGCAAATGTTGGTACAATGTGCATTTCGGCCGATGAGAAGCTGATGTTTTTTACAATTTGTGGCGAAAAGAGTGGATATGGAAGTTGCGATATCTATTATTCAATAAAGCACAACGGTTTGTGGCAAAGGCCTCACAATGCCGGGAGTATTTTAAATGGCCGTTCGTGGGATGCGCAACCTTCTGTTTCATCCGATGGACGCTTTCTTTATTTTGCAAGTAATAGAGAAGGGGGTTTTGGCGGAATGGATATATGGCAAAGTGAATTTATTCAGATGAAAGATGGTGCGCTTTTCTTTCAAACGCCCGAAAATCTTGGTGCTGCTATAAACTCACCAAAAAATGATTTTTCACCCTTTATTCATGCCGATGGAACTACTCTTTACTTCGCCTCTGAAGGGAAATATGGTTTTGGTGGAAGTGATTTCTTTTTATCAAAACTGAGCGATAGTGTTTGGAGCAATGCTCTTAATTTGGGGTATCCGCTCAATACTCGTTACAATGAAGATGGATTAGTTGTTTCGCCAACAGGCAAAACGGCGGTCTTTTCTTCCGACAGAGAACGTACGGCCAATGTTTCTAAAGATTTGTACCAATTTGTTCTCCCCGATGAATTTGCTCCCGAAAGAGTTGGGTATATTAAAGGCTTTGTGTTCAATAAGGAAACTAATGAACGGTTAAATGCAACAATTGAAATTGCTCTGCTCGAAAACAATGAAAGTAAAAATGTTTATTCCGACAAGAATGATGGGTACATTACAACTCTTATTGCGAATAGAGTTTATGCAATGAATGTTACGCTAGAAGGTTATCTATTTTATTCTCAGAATTTTAATTTGAAAGACCTAACATCATTTCATCAGGCGCAACAGTTCAATATCTATCTCGATCCGGTTAAAGCCGGCGATAAAATTGTTCTTTCGAATATTTTCTTTGATTTCGATTCAGATAGTTTGAAACCAGAGTCTTACCCCGAGTTGAACCAGTTGATTTCGTTTTTGAATAGCAATCCCCGACTCAAAATTGAAATATCTGGACATACCGACAATGTTGGGAAAGAGTCTTATAATCAGAGTCTTTCTGAAAATAGGGCGAAATCAATATGTAACTACTTGGTGAAGAATATAAATCCAGAGAGGTTGTCTTTTAAGGGATATGGATCGACAGTGCCTGTTGCTACCAACGAAACTGAAGAAGGTCGCACTCTAAATCGTCGGTGCGAAATGAAAATCATCTCGAACTAAGAATATTTCCCCCAAAAATTTCAGCAAAGTTTTGGTCTTGTTGATCAATTAGTTGTTGAAGCGGAATTGATCGGATCTCTACTGCTTTTGAATAAACTGACTCAATTGTAATTTCCGATTCGTCGGTTTCGAAGAATATTCTATTCAAAGGAAGTTGCCCAAAAGTCTCTTGCAGTTTAGGCCTATTCTGGAATATCGATTTTCCAAAAGAGAAATAGCAATTGAAATCTAGTAGTCTTTCGGTTTGAACTGAATTCCCATTATAATCGTGCAGAATCAATGGAATTTCAATTTTCTCGGTTTTTAGAATATTCAGCAAATCGGAGTATGCTCTTACACAATGAATTATTGCTGGTTTTTTGATGTTGTTGGCAATTTGAAGTTGTGCTTTAAATGCTTCTTTCTGAAGTTCAATATCAGCATCAATATGTCGGTCAAGCCCAATTTCACCAACGGCCAATAGTTTCTCATTTTGAAGAAACCACTTTAGCTGCTTCTCAATTTTCGTAACCGAAATTTCCTTAATATCCCAAGGGTGGCAACCTGTTGAGAAAAAAAGGTTTTCTGGGATGTTTTCCGTTGAAAATGGTAAATTGAAAATCGAAAACAGAGAACCTGTACTATTATCTTGTCGGTGCGTGTGAATGTTGATATAATAAGGCATTCGATGATTTTTTCTTATAAAACTACAATTAAAACCAGAACAAAAGATGACTTATGGCGGTTCTTATATCTTTTTAATCCATTATCTTAAATGAAAATTTCTGTGATGCAGTTTTCTTACTTTAGTTTTCTGTTCGAATTGTTAAAAGCAAGACCTAAAAAGAGGCTTGTTGTTGCTAATGGTGTTGATGTTCATTCAATTGAAGCATTGGCTTTAGCTCAGCGCAGTAATATAGTTTCGGTTATTCTTACCGGGAAACGAAGCGAGATAGAAGAATCTTGCCAACAGTCGGGCATTTCGGCTGATATGTTCGAAATTGTTGATTGTAACAATGATCTTTCAGCAGTGGAAATGGCCGTAAAAATGGTTCGATCACATGAGGCTGATTTTATTATGAAAGGCTTAATTAGTACCGATAAATTCATGAAATTTGTTCTGAATAAGGAGATTGGTTTGTTGCCGGTTGGCGGATTACTTTCGCATGTAACTGTTGTTCTGAACGAACGATATGGGAAGCCGTTGGTTGTTAGCGATGTTGCAATTATTCCACTCCCAACCCTCGAGCAAAAAGTGGTGATGACCGAGAATGTAATAAAAGTTGCCCGCGCAATCGGAATTGCAGAACCCAAAGTAGCCTTTATTGCTGCCACCGAGCAGGTTATTCAAAAGATGCCGGCTACAACCGATGCTTTTGAATTGAAGAAAATGTGGCAAAATAACCGTTTCCCCGGTTCGGTTTGCGATGGCCCTTTGTCTCTCGATTTAGCTATTGACAAAGAATCTGCCTGCATAAAAAAATATGAATCGGAGGTTGCGGGTAATGCCAATTGTTTGGTTTTTCCAAACATAGAATCGGGGAACGTATTTTATAAGACCAATACAAAATTGTGCGATGCGAAAATTGCTGCGGTTTTAGTTGGAACAACCTCGCCGGCAGTGCTTTCGTCGAGGGGCGATAGCGCTGATACAAAGCTTAACTCAATTGCTTTGGCTGCTCTTTTAAGTTAAATTTGGTGTAATGGAATTGCAAAAGATACTTGTTATAAATCCAGGGTCGACCTCTACTAAGATTGCTGTTTTTCATGGCGATGAATGTATTATGCAGAATACAATAAGGCATTACCTCGACGAACTGGTGATGTATCCGACCATCATTTCTCAATTCGATTTCAGAAAAGATCTGATTGAAGGAACGTTAGAGATAGAGGGGATTTTACTGAGCGATATCAGCATTGTTATGGGGCGTGGAGGGTTGACTTATCCTTTGGCTTCAGGTGTTTACGAGGTTGATGACCGGATGCTTACTCATGTGCGAAAAGGTATTTTTGGGCAACATGCATCAAACCTTGGACCATTGCTGGCTTCGGCTATTGCAAAGGATATTAAGGGTGCAAAAGCTTATATTGCCGACCCGGTTGTTACCGATGAACTTGAACCAGTAGCCCGTATTTCAGGGCATCCACGCTTCGAACGCCGCTCAATTTTTCATGCATTAAATCAAAAAGCTGTATCGAGAATGTATGCCCGTTCAATATCGCGTAAATACGAAGAACTCGATCTTATTGTTGCTCATCTTGGCGGTGGCGTTTCCGTTGGTGTGCATCATTTGGGGCGCGTTATTGATGTAAATAATGCTCTTGATGGCGAGGGGCCATTTAGTCCTGAGCGTAGCGGTACACTTCCTGTTGGTCAGGTAATTGAAGGATGTTTTTCTGGCAATTTTGCAGAAGAAGAGATGATGCGGATGGTTTCGGGCGAAGGTGGAATGGTGGCTTATTTGGGTACAAACAGCATGATTGAAGTGGTTGATGCCTCTAATGATGGTGAGACTGAACCACAACTATTACTCGATGCGTTTGTCTATCAGGTTTCTAAAACTATTGGCGAAATGGCTACTGTACTGAAAGGTAATGTTGATGCAATTATAATTACCGGCGGAATTGCCCATAGTCAGTTGATTGTTGATAAAATAAGCGAACGGGTTAACTTCATTTCAAACAATATTGTAGTCTATCCCGGCGAAGA
>CAZRXT010000063.1:8217-10383 GCA_964604035.1 uncultured Prolixibacteraceae bacterium
GGCCTTTTGTTTGTTTATCCGTTTTTAAATTCCTTATTTTAAAAACAATCAATTTTCCAATTAGTAATTACAACAGATGAGACGATTCGTTTTGATCTTTGTTTTGTTCGCTGCTTCCACATTGTGTGGGTTTGCACAACAAACATTGCCTGAGCCTCAGTTAAAACAAGTTTTTGAACTGAAAAACCCCGATTTAAATGTGAGTCCATATACCGGAGTTACCCGCCAGCATTGGAAAGAGGCGGCTTTGTATATGCTTGAAGGTGCTTTTGGGTACATTAAAACGCTCGATGACCCAATGAAATTTCCTAAACAACCGGGCATCAGTTACCCAAAAGATGACAATCAAATTCCTACCGAAAAACTTGAAGGGTTGTGCCGCACTTTATTTGTTGCGGCTCCATTGTTGAAAGATAACCCCGAATTAACCATACATGGCATTAAAGTCGCTGATTATTACAGGCATCAAATTCTTAATTTGGTGAACCCAGATTCGCCTTCGTACATTAGGCGCAGGGAACCAGACGGAGGCCCTGGTCAGAATCTGGTCGAATTTGGAGCTTTGGCTATCTCAATGTCAATGATTCCAGAGGTGGTTTGGGCTCCACTTTCCAAAGAGCAAAAAGATGCTTTGGCTGCAACCATGCTTAGCTATGGCGATGGTCCAACAATTGATTCGAACTGGAGGTTTTTCAATATTTTTATTCTGAGCTTTTTCAAAGAGCAGGGATATCCAATCAATGAAAAGTTATTGGTTGAATATCTTGACAAAACGCTTACTCATTATCGAGGCGAAGGTTGGTACAACGACAGTCCGGCTTACGACTATTACAGCATGTGGGCTTTTCAAATGTATGGTTTGTTATGGTCTGAATATTATGGAAATAAGTATTATCCCGATCATGCCAAAAAGTTTATGCAGCATTTTAGCGATCTGAAATACAATTATCCATATTTGTTTAGCCGCAATGGAAAAATGATTATGTGGGGGCGCAGTATATCTTATCGTTACGCCTCGGTTACCCCGTTCCCCCTGATGGGTTTCGAAAATGCAGCTGGTACCAATTGGGGCTGGATGCGTCGAATTGCTTCAAGTACGTTAATGCAGTTTTTTACACATCCCGAATTGATGAAAGATGGTGTTCCGACACTTGGCTTTTACGGAGCCTTCGAACCAGCAGTTCAGATGTATAGCTGTAGGGGAAGTGTGTATTGGGGCGGAAAAGTGTTTCTAGGTTTGTTTGTTCCTGCCGATAGTCCATTCTGGACAGCCATTGAAAATGAAGGTCCTTGGGAGAACGAGATGAAAAAGGGCAATGTTTACAATAAATTTCAGCCATCAATAAATATGCTCATTACTGATTATCCGAACAGTGGAGCATCAGAAGTTCGTGCCTGGTGCAATGCAACGGTAGCCAGCGACTGGCAGAAGTTTCGTAGCTCGGAAAACTATAACCGCTTGTCGTACAACTCCGAATTTCCATGGCAAGCCGATGGTAATAATGGCGAAGTTGCTATGAATTACGTTATTCGAAATGCCAAAAACGAGTGGGAAGCTTGGCGTTTATACACGTTCAAATCGTATAACGATGGCGTTTACTGTCGCGATGTGGTGCTCGAAACAAATGAAAACATCAAGATGAACTTGGCCGACATCACCTTGCCTAACGGAATTTTCAGGGTTGACCGTAATTCGAGTTCTGTGCCCATTTCGATGCGGTTAGGGCATTATGCTTTGCCTGAGCTAAAAGGCGAAATCAAAACAAAGGTTCAAAAAGTGAGGGGTTTTGATGTAACTATTATTGATAATGGTGAATATCAGTTAGCTATGGTTCCCGTTTTAGGGTGGTCGGCAACCGAAGTAGTTTCCGCAACAGGCCTTCATCCGGTAAGTAATCGAAGCAAAGTAATTGTTGCTACAGGCGAGTTTGACCCAAAAGTAAATTCAAATCGAATATATGCCACATTGATGCTTTGGAAAAAATCGGGCGAAAAATGGAGCAACAAAGAGCTGATGCCACTGAAAAGAATATCACCTTCGTCCGATGGTTCGGCTATTGATATTCTTTTTGTTGATGGAACAGCAAAGCACGTAGTGTTCTGACCAATGTTTTTCAGTCTTGAGTATCGAAGTCTTTTCTCTTGTATGGTTACCTTTCTATTCTT
>CAZRXT010000064.1:0-10345 GCA_964604035.1 uncultured Prolixibacteraceae bacterium
GTTGAAGTAGACGAAATTGGATTTCCAATCGTTTTCTATAAAAGTAATAGATCAAAGCGTTGGTGGATTGAGGTAAATAATCCACACGATGAAAAAGAAAATAGGATCAATGTAATTGTTTCATGTTCCGAAGAAGACTATCTAAAGGCCTGTAACAATGAAATTCCTGACAGATGGTGGCTAAATTTTAAAAAAATGAGATAATCATTTATTAAGATTAAGTCAAATTTAATTTGAAAATCTTATTTTTGTTTTACATCAAATGTGCTTTGAACGAGAAAAGCCTTATATGAAAAAAAAATTTTCTTTTTTTCTTTTGTTAATATTGGTTAATTTTGTGGCTAAAGCACAGCAGGAAGCTTTGTTTAGTAATTATATGTTTGCTCGTACAATTGCTAATCCGAGTTTTGTTGGAGCCGATAAAACAATTAATGCACTGTTTTGTACTCGGTCAATGTTTACTGGCTTCGATGGAAAGCCTGTAACATCGGTGTTTGGAGTAGATGCTCCAGTTGAAATTTTTGGAATACATAGTGGTCTCGGGTTGTTAATTATGAATGATAAACTAGGGTTTCAAAATGATATTAGTGTCGATTTCACCTATGCTTATCATCATTCATTAAAAAATGGGAGATTTGGTGTAGGGCTAAAAGCTGGATTTAATAATTATAACATAGATCCTACGGAAGGGTGGGAATATCCAGACAAAGAGGGAAGTAGTGATAATTTTGTACCAGATCAGTTCTCTGCAATGATTTTTAACGTAAATTTTGGTGCTTATTATGAAACATCACAATATTATCTTGGATTTTCTGCATCAAAATTAAACAGAGGTGTTATATTTGATCCCGAAGATCTAGAAGAAATTGAATATGGCTATTATGTGCCTCATTACTATTTGACCGGCGCATACAATATTGAATTACCTGATCCGTTATTTGATTTGCAGTCAGCGTTTATTTTGAGAAGTGATTTAGCTAGCTATTCACTTGACATTAATGGAACAATGTTTTTTAAGAAGAAATATTGGGGTGGTTTAGGGTTGAGGGTTTCACCCAAAAATATAGAATCATTTACATTATTGGGAGGAATTGAATTGGTAAATGGGTTAGATTTAGGTTATGCGTTAGATGTAAACACAAGCTATTTAATTTTTAAAGGAGCTACATCTCACGAAGTTATTTTAACTTACTCATTTAATATAGAGACTAAGCGTGATAAAAAATATAAAAGCGTCAGGTACTTATAAGATCTGAATTTTACTATTATGAAGAAATACAAATTGATTATTTCGCTGTTGATCATCATCATGATCTCAAGTTGCACCCAGTCCGGAGAAAGTGGTGAACTTATTGGAACAGGGAAACGGGGAAGCTGGTTTGAGCCAGTACCTTATGGAATGACTTTTGTCCGTAGAGGTTCTATAAGGGTTGGGCCAAGTGATCAAGATCCTACAGGCGCAATATCTCCAACAAAGACAATATCAATTGATGCTTTCTGGATGGATGATACAGAGGTTACGAATAACGAATATCGTCAGTTTGTTAATTGGGTTAGTGATTCGATGGCAATCGATTTATTATACAAAGCAGACCCTTCACCCCAGTCTCCTTGGGCAATTTTCGATGAGAACGACCAATTCGTTTGTTTAAATTTAAGCTCTGGAACAAGAGCCGAGATTGACTGGTCGGACACTGCGAATCTTGATCCAATTTTTATCCCAGTGAACGAAAGATTCTTTGGGAATAGAGAAATTGATGCAAGGAAACTTTATTTTGAATATGCTTGGATCGATTTTCAAAAAGCTGCCCAGCGTTCTAATAGCTACAATTATACTACTCAAAGTTATGGCGGTGGAATTAAAGACCGCTCCGATTTCATTGTTCGCGAAAGAACAAATATTTATCCCGACACCCTTTGCTGGATTAGAGATTTTACTTATTCCTACAACGAACCATGGACAAGTAAATACTTTTGGCATCCTGGTTTTGACGAATATCCTGCTGTAGGTATTTCTTGGGAACAAGCAAATGCTTTCTGTCAATGGAGAACAAAAATGCAAAATGAATATTTTGCCGGTAATGGTGGAGCAACAGTACAAGATTACAGGTTACCTACTGAATTTGAATGGGAATTTGCTTCTCGAGGTGGATTGCAGAATTCGATGTATCCTTGGGGCGGTTATTATTCTCGCAATCAATTGGGTGAATTTATGGCAAATTACAAACCAATGCGAGGTAATTATATCGAAGACGGCGGCTTAGCTACAATGAAGGTTGCCAGTTATCCGCCTAACGACTTTGGTTTATACGACATGTCTGGCAATGTTGCCGAATGGACTAGTTCAGCTTTTGAAGAACTTTCTCTGGCCATGGTTAACGAATTAAATCCTGATTTTAAATATAATGCTGAAGATAGTGATCCGCCTGCCCTGAAAAGAAAGGTTATTCGTGGTGGCTCATGGAAAGATATAGGATTTTTTATACAGAACTCATCTCGTACTTATGAATACCAAGATTCTTCAAAATCATTCATTGGTTTCAGATGTGTTCGATCTTCTTTCGGAAATGAATTTTAATGTAATAACGACTTAATCTACGAAATATGAATTTGGGGGATTTTATACATTCTAAGAGATGGAAGCTTATACAGAACTATATTTATAGTTGGGGAGCTTCAGTGGTTTTGATGGGCGCACTTTTTAAACTAGAGCATTTGCCTTACGCTGGTGTTATGCTTGGTGTGGGTATGTCTATCGAAGCAATTATTTTCTTTATTTCTGCGTTTGAACCGGTAATGGAATTGCCCGACTGGAAAAGGATTTATCCTCAGTTGAGAGTTGGAGATGAAGAGCCCGAAGAGAAGAAATTATACGAAGAGCTTGATAATCAATACTATGCAAAACCTTTGACTGGTAACGTAAGTGGAAGTCTTGGCAATGGATCTGTTTCTGGCGGAAGTGGTGTTGGTATTTCATTAAACGACCTTCCCGATGAACAATTGAAAAAACTTTATAAGAGTTTTGACAGATTATCTGAAACTGCTAATGGGTTGAAAGACATTACTGATGCAACGGTTGCTACAAGTGCTTTTGTTAAAAATTTAAACGAAGCATCTCAATCAATTGGTAAAGTTGTCGATTCGAATAAATTGGTTTCTGGTGAAATGGAAAAGAGTGTTAAAGAAATCTCTGATTCATATAAGTCAGCTGCTTTGAATTTGAAATCTTCAAGCGATAAAGCATCTGCTGAGATTGAAAAAACTGGCAACGAGTTTTCGAAACAATTACATACTTCTGCCGGAGAATTATCTGATTCGTATAAGAAAGTTGCTGAATCTATTTCTGGTGGATTTAAAGGTCTCGAGAAAAGTTCTGCCAATTACACTGAAAATATCGACAAGATTAATAAGAATTTAACTGCGCTAAATTCAGCTTATGAACTACACTTGAAAGGTGCGGGAAAAGTTGAACAAATGGTAAATCAGTATTCTACCAATGTCGGTGAAATTGGAAAATTGCTTCATTCTTCTGTTGAAGAAACACGCAAGTTCAACGATAATACAAAAGAAATTAACGAAAACATTCAAGCATTGAACAAGATTTACGGTAGAATGCTTGGTGCGCTTAACAGTAAAAAGTAACTGGGATAGAATATGGGAACTAAAAATTGCCCGGAAACTCCTAGGCAGAAGATGATTAATATGATGTATTTAGTGTTGACTGCGATGTTGGCACTAAATGTATCAAAAGAAGTTTTGAATGCTTTCAAAATTGTTGATATGAGTTTGATGAAAACTTACAACAGTTTTGATAAGAAAAATGCTTCGTTAGTTAGTGATTTCGATTTTGCCTATGCACAGAACCAAGGAAAAGTAGGGAAATGGAGAGATCTGGCAAAAGAAGTTCAAGGCAAGACTGATGATTTGATTAATTTTATTGTAGAAACGAAAGAAGTTTTGGCTGAAAAGTCAGGTTCATACGTTAAACCTGCTGACGAAGAAATAGAAGATGAAGATGCTTTTATTGTTGGAGTTAAGGGTGATACAATAATGATTAAGTCGAAGGAAGATTTGAACTCTACTCCCGAGGTTATGCTTCGATTGGGACGAGGAAAAGAATTGCAAGATAGAATAAACCAGTATAAAGCGGATATAGCTGTTCTTGTCGACAATAATGCCATGATAGTTAATAGCTTGGCTCAGTCGTTAGATGTTAGTGATCCTGAAGGTTCGAATAGAAAAACATGGCCTGTTTTAAATTTTGAAGCTAGTCCTGTTATTGCAAGTTTAACATTGCTTTCGAAACTTCAAATTGATGTTTGTAATGCTGAATCGGTTGTTCTTCGTCAGTTGTATAATGAAATTGACGCGACATCTTTCAAATTTACAGGGCTTAAGGCAACAGTAATTCCTGATGCAAGTTATGTATTTCAAGGTCAGCCTTATAGAGCTCGAATTTTCATAGCTGCTGAAGACACAACCCAAAAGTTGACTGTATTTATGAATGGAAGCTCAACACCTCTTCCAATTGAAGGGAATGAAGCTATATATTCTGTAAATGCTAATACCCCAGGGACATACACTTATCGTGGTGAAATTCGATATAAAACTCCTAGTGGAGAAGAAGGAAGCAAAGCATTTGAAGGTGAATATCAGGTTGCAATGCCTGCTGTAACCATTGCTCCAACAAAGATGAATGTAATGTACCGAGGATTGAAAAATCCTTTGAGCATATCTGTTCCTGGTATTCCAAGTAGCAATTTGGAAGTGTCATTTACCAATGGATCTATTACTAAGTCAGGCGATTCTTGGATTGTTGAACCTCGAGATTTAGATCCTAAAGGAGATAAAACCAGAGTTATTGTTAACGCTAAGGTCGATGGTAAATTGAAAAATATGGGTGAAATGGTATTCCGTGTTAAAAAAGTACCAGATCCTAAAGCTACGGTTGCAAAAATGAGTCAGGGAAGTATTGCTCGTGAGAAGCTGAGAGTTCAAGGCGGAGTTTTTGCCGAATTGCAAGATTTTGATTTCGATTTAGCTTTTGAAGTTACTGGTTTTGATATGTCAGTCCCTTCTTCGGGAGGGTTAACAACAACTTTACATTCAAATTCTTATCGTTTTACCGATGAACAGAAGCGTATGTTAAATGGCCTTGGTTCAGGTGCTCGAGTTTCGTTTGAAAATGTTAAAGCAAGAATTGAAGGCGACAAAAATGATCCTGAAAGGATTTTGTCCCCGATTATTTTAACTGTTGAATAAGAAAATGCAATAAACCTTTTGGTATGAAAGCAATATTAAAAATTTCATTATTGGTATTCCTCCCTCTTCTTGGGTTTTCGCAACAAGAAGGTGTTCGTTTTACTGATAAGTTTGGTCCTTTTAACGAAACTTACCAGCAAGAAAACGATTTCGCAAAGAGGGAATATGTTCCTTACCCTTTTGTAAGAGAAGCCGATGTTCTATGGTCTAAAGTTACATGGGAGATTATTGATCTTCGTGAGAAAGCTAACTTAACTCTTTATTATCCAATTGATACAATTCACGGAAGGAAGAGTTTGATCAATGCCATTATTGATGGAATTACAAATAATGAGTTCAATGCATTTCATGCTCCATTAAAAAGCAATGCTTTCGAGTTCGACCCAAATAATATTTTTACCAGCGTACAAGAAATTCTTGATCTTGGCATGAGGGAAGAGATTATTCCTGTTGAAATTAGGCCGGGTGTAACTATAGATTCAATGGTTACTATTCGTTGGAAGCCCGAAGAAATTAAACAGATCTTGGTGAAAGAAGTTTGGTACTTTGATCGTAAAGATGCTCGTTTAAGGTCCGAAATTATTGGGTTGTGTCCTATTCGCGAATACACATTTAATGGAATGCTTCGCAGGCAACGTTTGTTCTGGGTTTATTATCCCGATACTCGTCATTATTTTGCTAAAGTGCCTCTTTATAGCCTTCAATCTGATAAGCCTCTTTATTCTTTTGATGATGTGTTTGTTTTCAGATACTTCCAATCGAATTTTATTCAGGAAGCAAATGTATATAACGACCGTATGATTACTGATTATGTAATAGGTCGGGAAGCGCAGTTGGAGTCTGAGCGTATCAAAAAGGAAATATTTGACTATGAGCAAGATTTGTGGGAAAATTAGCTTAATGTTTAAAATATCAATATAATTGAAAAGCCTTATGGTATAGCCGTAAGGCTTTTCGATTGTGATACAATAGTTGTTTTGTTTTTCCGTTTAGTTTAGAAATATTTAAACGTGTCGAGACTTTTTCAGAAATATCTTTACTTATTATTGATTGGTTTTACCCTTTTCTCGGGATGTAAAACCGAGCCCCGTGTTCATGAACTGAGAGGCGAGAAGCGGCCTGTTTGGTTTGAGCCAATCCCTTATGGAATGACCTATATAAAACCTGGACATTTTCAGATGGGAGGCGGTGATCAAATTATTGATGGACAGATTTCTGAAACCAAGAATGTTTCTGTTAATTCGTTTTGGATCGACGAAACTGAAATTACCAACAGCGAATATCGTCAATATGTGAATTGGGTAACTGATTCAATTGCTGCTATCTTAACTTTTAAGGCTGGTATTGATGAATACAAAGCAACTAACAGAGAGAAAGAACTTTATGATCCTGCGATTATTGATTGGAATAAGGTTAATTTGATTTGGAAAGACGATAATAATGATGTTCGCGTAGCCATCGATTCGTTGTTTTACAAAGGAAAGGAACGTTTTTCAGGTTCACGAGAGATTGATTACCGTAAGGTGTACTATGAATATTACTACGTTGATCTGAAACAAGCTGCCCAGCGAGGTAATAGCTACAACTATTCTACGCAAAGTTATTCTGGCTCGGTTATCGATCCTGTTACTGGTGTTGAATCTCCAATAAAAGATCGTTCATCGTTCATCTTTAAAGAACGAATCCCTGTATATCCTGATACTCTTGTGTGGGTGCGTGATTTTACTTATTCTTACAACGAACCTTGGACTTTGAAATATTTCTCGCACCCGGCATTTAAAGAATATCCCGTAGTTGGTGTTACTTGGGAACAGGCAAATGCCTTCTGTCATTGGCGCACAATGATTAAAGAGAAATTTCTTACTGAAAATAAAATATTGCCAATACATCCGTACCGTTTGCCAACTGAAGCCGAATGGGAATATGCTGCCCGAGGAGGCAAGGTCAATAATAAATATCCTTGGGGAAGTTACTATACCTGCACTCAGAAAGGTTGCTATGTTGCTAATTTTAAACCAAAAAGGGGAAACTATGTTGCCGATTGCAACTATTCAACTAAGACAATGAAAGTTGGTAGTTTTGATCCTAATAGTTATGGATTATACGACATGGCGGGCAATGTGGCTGAGTGGACAAGTACTGCTTATGACATTGCCGGCTCTGGCTTAATGCACGATATGAATCCTGAATTTCAGTATAATGCATCTGAAAATGATCCGCCTGCAATGAAGCGGAAAGTAGTACGAGGTGGTTCCTGGAAAGATGTGTCATATTTCCTTCAAGTTTCTACCCGCGATTACGAATATCAGGATTCTGCCAAAAGTTTTATTGGTTTCCGATGCGTAATGAATGCAATTGAAGACGAAACCAAATAGTCTAATTCAATCCGCTTCTTTCAAGTAATGCTTTATTTGAAGGCTCTTCGCCTTTAAATTTTATATATAATTCCATTGGGTTAGCAGTGCCTCCTTTTTCCAGAATTGATTCTTTGAATTTCTTTGCAACATCTTTATTGAAAATGCCATTAGCTTTAAATACCGAAAAAGCATCAGCATCTAGCACTTCGGCCCATTTATAGCCGTAGTATCCGGCAGCATAGCCACCCGCAAAAATGTGAGAAAACGCTGTACTGATGGAACTCTCTTCAATGTTTGGGAAGAGCTGAGTCTCTTTAATCGCCTTTTGTTCAAAGTCTAACGTATTTCCATCGAACTCTTTTTCAACTGAGTGCCAAGCCATATCAGCAAAACCAAATGTTAGCTGTCTTTCGGTTTGATATCCCGACTGAAAATTGCGGGCTTCAATTAACTTTTCGACCAAATCTTGTGGCATTTGTTCCCCAGTTTCATAGTGAACGGCAAAGGTTTTAAGCCAATCAATTTCCACAGCCCAGTTTTCCATAATTTGCGATGGCAATTCTACAAAATCTCGGTACACATTGGTGCCCGAAAGAGATGGATATACCGTGTTTGCAAACATGCCGTGCAGGGCGTGTCCAAATTCATGTAGAAATGTTTCTACTTCGTTGAACGTTAGTAGCGATGGTTTGCTTTCTGTTGGTTTGGTGAAATTTCCACAAATTGAAATATGTGGCCTGATCATTTCTCCTTCAATGTTTGATTGAGAACGGTATTCGGTCATCCAGGCACCACCTTTTTTTCCTTCCCGAGGGTGAAAATCAGCATAGAATACAGAAAGGAACTTACCATTTTCATCGTAAACTTCGTAGGTCTTCACGTCGGGATGATAGACCGGAATGTTGTTTACCTGTTTGAACGTGATACCATAAAGTTTAGTTGCAAGGCCAAAAATACCATCAATTACATTTTCTAGTTTGAAATATGGTTTTACCATCTGTTCGGAGAAGCCGAATTTCTGACTTTTTAATTTTTCGCTGTAAAAGCTAAAATCCCAAGGCATTAGTTCATCTTCTAACCCACTTTTTTTTGCAAATTCACTAACCTCGCTAACTTCTTTTTGCGCATAAGGTTTTGAAACATTGTGTAAATCGGTTAGGAATTTCATGACTTTCTCGGGTGCTTCAGCCATTCGTTCTTCCAAAACATATTCTGAATAACTTTTATAACCAAGAATGTTTGCCATTTCCAGGCGTAAGTTTACTATCTCTCTGATTATTTTGTTATTGTCGTTTCGGTTCCCTTGGTTTCCTCTTGAATTATAAGCCTTGTAAAGTTTTTCGCGAAGTGCACGGTTTGACGAATATTTCATAAACGGCACGTAACTTGGAACTTGAAGAGTGATTGCCCAGCCTTCGATTTTCTTTGTCTTTGCAGTTAATGCTGCTGCTTCAATAACCGATTCGGGAAGCCCTGCCAATTCTTCTTTGTCAGTGATGCTTAATACGAAGTTATTGTTCTCGGCAAGTACATTCTCACTAAATTTCAAATTCAATTTTGATAGTTTCATTTGAATTTGAATGAGTTGTTTCTTCTCTGCCAGGTTCAGATCGGCGCCGTTCCGTTTCATGTTTTTATAGGTGATCTCGATTAGGCGGATTTCTTCTCCGGTCAATCCCGACTGGAAACGATTGTTGTAGACTTCTGTTACTCTTTTGAATAGCTCTGAGTTAACATTTATCTTCCCCATAAATTGGGTGAGCATTGGCGAAACTTTTTGTGTAACAGCTTGTATTTCGGGCGAGGTTTCGGCCGAATTGAGGTTGAAAAGGATTGATGCCATTCTCGAAATATCATCCGACTCTTTTTCTAAAGGAACAATTGTATTTTGAAATGTTGGGTTCTCTTTGTTCGATATCAGCTTCTTTATTTTGCTGTTTGCTTCGGCTATTTTTATCTTGAATGCAGGTTCGTAATGCTCCGCTTTTATCAAATCAAAAGGAGTTGTTTGATAAGCTGTGTTGAACGGTGAAAGCAATGGGTTATTTTCTGTATTCATATTAGCATAGGTATTTAAGGTTACTAAGCAGGTTGTTAAAATGAGTGTCAATGCTCGTTTCATGGCTATAATTTTTAATTACTTCGTAGTTTTTATTTTAGGTTTCTTTTCAACTGACCATCCAAATTTGCCAATTTTTCCACCAAGATTAAAATATTCTCCATGATTATAAACCAGTGGTTTAGCGCCAGAAAGGTCGAATTTCCCTGTTTTTTTATCGATTAAACTTTCTTCAACAATAACGTTTACAACCTCAGCTATAAACATGTCGTGAGTGCCTAAGTGGATGATCTCTTTTACTTTACACTCAATATTTACTGGCGATTCAACAACCGTTGGAGCATTTACAAGCCTAGCTTTCCCGGGTGTAAGGTTCATCTCTTTCCATTTGTCGAATTTCTTCCCCGATCGGCATCCGCACCAATCTGTTTGTCGGGCGAGGTTATCTGTTGTCAGGTTAATTACAAACTCCATGTTCTTTTTGATGATTTCATAAGAGTGCCTTTCGGGGCGAACCGAAATATAGCACATTGGAGGATCGCTGCAAATTGTTCCAGTCCAAGCTATAGTTATCAGATTATACTCTTCGGGTGTTGATCCACAGCTTACTAAAACTGCGGGAAGAGGATAAATCATTGTTCCGGGTTTAAATTCAACTTTCGACATA
>CAZRXT010000065.1:0-10284 GCA_964604035.1 uncultured Prolixibacteraceae bacterium
TCGTTTTTCACTTTTATTAGAATTGTGTTGATAAGACAATTTTCATCTAACTAAAATTTGTAAAGACAAGTTAAATGAATTTCAGAAATATTTTGAAACAGGAAGAGAAACAATAAAATAATCTGGGTGTAGAATATTGATAATCCAATACAAATCTTATTTTTACCTCGGAAAGAAAAAATTAGTTCATTTATGAGTATTCCTAATCTGTTTACAATGAAGCTACCTCGACGGTGGATTCTTCCTCTAATACTTTTAGGCGGAATAGGAACAGGATTAGGTGCCTACACAGTTTATATGTCGAGAGCCTATTCTTATCTTTCCGACGATCCTTCGGCCTGTGTAAACTGCCACATTATGACCCCCTATCACCACTCTTGGATGCATAGTCCTCACGCTAATTGGACCAACTGCAACGATTGCCATGTGCCTCATAGTTCAATGCTTGCAAAATATTATTTCAAAGCCAAGGATGGACTGTATCATTCGTATGTTTTTACGCTGCGGAATGAACCCATGGCCATAAGGCCACGCACAGAAAGTTACGAGGTAATCATGGACAACTGCATTAGATGCCACAGCCAGTTGAACCGTGAGTTTGTTAAAACAGGAATGATATCGTACACCCAAGCCCGCGAAAATGGCAAGGGGAAGGCCTGTTGGGACTGTCACCGCGATGTGCCACACGGTTCAATTAGCAGCCTTGCATCAAGCCCCAACGCCCCTTTAACTCCGATGCCTAAATCGCCTGTACCCGAATGGCTCAATAACCTTATGAAATAATAACTAATAACTGAAATATGATGAAAAAACTAATCGATACTATTCAAAAAAAGCCACTTTATGGCTGGTTACTTTTTGGTGCCATCTCGATAGGGATTTTTATCCTTGGGCTATTGGCAGCTTCAATTACAGAGCGCCGCGCCGAAATCGTTTCGGTTTTCAACAACAAAAAAGTGGAGATTATCGGAATTGAATCGCGCAACGAATTGTGGGGCAAGAATTATCCTCGAGAATATGAAACATGGAAACAAACAGAAGAGAGCGATTTCCGCAGCAAGCATTTGGGAAATGCCCCCGAAGATGTGCTGGAAGCCCGTCCTAATATGGTAATTCTTTGGGCCGGCTATGCTTTTTCTCGCGATTATTCAGCCCCACGCGGACACTGGTACGCCATTAACGATGTTCGCAACACTCTAAGAACCGGAGCTCCCGGGTTAGACGAAAAAGAGCTGCAACCCTCAACCTGCTGGACCTGCAAAAGCCCCGACGTTCCCCGTTTGATGCAGGAAAAGGGAATTGAGGCCTTTTATCACGACAAATGGTCGAATTTTGGTAGCGAAATAGTCAACCCAATCGGGTGCGCCGATTGTCACGACCCCAAAACAATGAACCTCACAATCACCCGCCCAGCATTAATCGAAGCATTTGCCCGACAAGGAAAAGATATCAAAAATGCAAAAGCGCAAGAGATGAGATCGTTGGTTTGTGCTCAGTGCCATGTAGAATACTATTTCAAAGGCGATGGAAAATACCTTACTTTTCCTTGGGATAGTGGAACATCTATTGAGGCAATGGAAACTTACTACGACAATGTTCAACATGTCGATTTCGTTCATCAGCTAAGCAAAGCACCTATTCTGAAAGCACAGCATCCCGACTATGAATTATTCCTTATTGGTCCTCATGCAAAACGCGGATTGGCCTGTGCCGATTGCCACATGCCCTACAAAACCGAAGGAGGAATAAAATATAGTGACCACCATATTATGAGCCCGCTGAAGAACGTATCGAATACTTGCCAAACTTGCCACCACGATAGCGAAGAACAGTTGAAACAGTATGTGTACGAATATCAGGATAAGGCTTTGGAAATACGCAACCGTCTTGAAACCGAACTGGCCAAAACCCATTTAATGGCAGAACAGGCTTGGAAAGTTGGAGCAAGCGAAACGCAGATGAAAACAGCCCTGAACCTAATCCGTCAATCACAATGGCGCTGGGACTTTGCTGTAGCTTCGCACGGAGCTTCATTCCACGCTCCGGTTGAAACTCAAAGAATATTGGCACATGGTCTCGATCGGGCACTTACGGCCCAGCTCGAATTACAGAAAGTGCTCTTTCGATTGGGACACACCGAGGATATGACCTTCGCCGATATCAGTACAAAAGATAAAGCACAAGCATACATTGGTTTGAAAATGGACGAACTTCGAAATAATAAATCTGAATTTTTGAAGACCACCGTTCCTACCTGGATACAATCGGCCCGCGACAACAAACGGCTTCTTCAATAAGAGAATACGTTGAGAATGACAGTCGGTCGCAAAAAAAAGCTCTGGAATACTCCTTGGAATTATCCCGAAAGCTTTCTTGTTGTGTTTGCTCTGCTAATTGCTGGGTACGCATTGCAAATTAGCTTTGGAAATATCAATTTTCATCTTTACAGATGGCCTGTTAACGGTTTTCTGGGCGGATTACTCTTGTTTATAATTCTGGCATTGGGTATTTTATTTCAAAAAAATCATATTGTTCGCTGGTTTTCGGGAGTACATTTTGCAGTTAGTTTGATGAGTGCATTGCTCGTACATACCATAATTATGGGACTAACACCACAGATTAGTTCCTTATCTGTTCATGTTAGTTTAGTTTCAAATTTAGGATTGAACCAAATGACCTCGAGCTGGCCTTTTGTGTTGCTTTACGTTACCTTGTTACTCTCGTTGGGCACATTGTCGGTAAGACGCATGATTCCATTCCAATTGAACCAATACGCTTTTTATCTCAATCATTGGGGGTTATGGCTTGTTTTGTTCACAACAGGACTAGGTGCAGCCGATTTGAAACGCTATGTCATGTATGTTCAAGTTAAAGATGAAAATCCGGAATGGCGGGTTTACAATGAAAAAGAGGAAATGCTTGAACTCCCAATTGCGCTTTACCTCGATGAATTTATATTGGAACAATATGATCCGAAACTAACCATAATCGACAAGCAAACCGGGGAGATACTTCCACGAAAACTGCCTGAATTTATTCAGCTTGACCGTCCATCGGCAAGTGTAAATATATTGGAATGGCAAGTAGATGTTCTGAAATATCTTCCTCAAGCTGTTCCTGCCTTGGATGGCACTTACCAGGAATTGCCCATGCCAGGCTCGGCTCCTGCTGCCCGTGTAAAAATCACCCAAATTGCAACCGGCAAAACCGATAGTGCCTGGATCAGTTGTGGAAGTTTTGCACAATTATACTCGAAATATGACCTCGACAGCAGGCACAGTTTGGCAATGACTCTGCCTGAACCTAAGCGCTTTGCCTCGAAAGTGATCTTATACTCGAAATACGAAGAAAAAACCGATACCGCACTGATCGAAGTGAATAAACCACTTTCGCACCACGGCTGGATGATCTATCAGTATTCATACGATGAAAACGCAGGTAAAGCATCGGCATACAGCAGTTTTGAGCTGGTATACGACCCCTGGAAAAACTTTGTTTACTTGTCGTTCATTTTGGTAGCATTGGGAAGCATTGCACTCTTTCAACAACGAAAAACAAGAAAGGAGAACGTGAAATGATAGGATGGGATGAATTTCTCTATTTTGCTATCCCTTCGATGGGATTGTGGCTGGTTGCCATTCTTTTGATTCTTTTAAAAAAGCAGAGTCGTAGTTTTGAATTCGTGGCTATAGCGGGCATTGTAGTGTTTTTTTGTTACATTTTACTCTATTGGATAGCACTAGACCGCCCCCCTATGCGAACAATGGGGGAAACCCGTTTATGGTTCGCCTTTTTCATTTCAACTGTTGGCTACATAACCTATCGACTGTGGAGGTACTCATACATTTTTGCCTTTTATCTGGCAATAGCTATAGTATTTACATCAATCAACCTCTTTAAGCCCGAGATCCATTCCAAAGCCCTGATGCCCGCACTGCAAAGTTATTGGTTTGTTCCACACGTTACTGCATATATGCTTGCGTATGCAATGCTAGGAGCAGCAACAATCATGGGCATTTCTATGCTCATTCGGAAGAGCAGTTCCGATGCGCTAATGCTTAAGTCGGTCGATAAACTCGTTTTTATCGGATTCGGGCTTTTAATGCTGGGAATGTTAATGGGGGCAGTTTGGGCCAAGGATGCCTGGGGACATTATTGGTCGTGGGACCCAAAGGAAACATGGGCATTTATAACAATTTTGGCCTACCTTATCTACATTCACCTGCGGTTGCAACATTCACACCGAGATGTGTCGATATGGGTGCTTATACTGGCATTTGTATTGCTAATGATTACATGGAAGGGGGTAAACTATCTGCCCTCGGCAAAAAATAGCGTCCATGTTTATACTCAATCAAAATGAACAAAAAAGTTGGACTAAGTAATTCTGCCACGTAACGTTTTCAATATTTCTCAATTTCGAAAATGATTTTCGTCTCACATAATGGCTTTTGCAAGTATCCTGAATGTAGCAAACAAAAAAGCAGCTACAAATTTTACTCTGTAACTGCTTCACTTTGAAGGGTGGGCCCAACTGGGCTTGAACCAGTGACCCCCTGATTATGAGTCAGGTGCTACTAACCAACTGAGCTATAGGCCCTAATAACTTATAATTGATAAATTACTATTTCTACTTTGAACGATCCCGAAATCCTCTTCGTTTTTCGGAGTGCAATTTTAATGAATAGATTCAAATTACACAAATAAAAAATTTAAAAAGCTTATTCTTCGGCTGAAACCTCTGGCGTTTTTTGATCTTCTTCAGCAAATAATCTTCTATAAAAAATCAAAATAATTGTAATGCCTACAGTAATTGCTGAGTCGGCAATATTAAATACCGGGCGAAAAAACATGAACTCCTCTCCTCCGACAAATGGAAGCCACGTTGGGAATGTAGTGTCGATCAGTGGGAAAAAAAGCATATCGACTACCGATCCATGTAAGAATGAGGCATAACCACCACCAGCAGGAAAAACCTCTGCTGTGCGCCCAAAACTATCGCTGAAGATCAACCCGTAAAATGCACTATCTATTACATTGCCAATAGCACCTGCAAATATTAATGCAATACTGATAACTAATCCGTTAGGTATTCCTTTCTTAATCAGCTTCATCAGATACCAGAAAATTACGGTAGCTGCAATCAAACGAAAGAGAGTCAAAATTATCTTTCCAAATTTTCCTGAGAATTCAAAGCCGAAAGCCATCCCTTTGTTCTCAACAAAATGCAAAATGAACCAATTTCCGAATACATTTAACTCTTCGCCAAGAACAAAACTGGTTTTAATCCAAACCTTTAAAATTTGGTCAAAAACAAGAATTAAAATAATTACTAAGATTGCTAACTTCTTTTGTGACATATATTTCCATAAAAAACAATTGAGAGTATAATAACTCTCAATTGATGTTCTTATTTACCAAATAGATTAACGTTGCATATTTTTAGCATCGATTGAAAGAGTTGCATGAGGTACCGCACGAAGCCTTTCTTTGGAAATCAATTTTCCGGTTTCGCGGCATACTCCATACGTTTTATTTTCAATACGAATCAACGCTGCCTGTAAATGCTGGATAAATTTTAACTGACGCTGAGCCAATTTACCAGCCTCCTCTTTCGAGAGAGTTGCTGCACCTTCTTCCAAAATTTTAAATGTTGGAGACGTGTCCTGTGTGTCATTATCATCACCGTGAGTAATCGAATTTTTAAAAATCTCATAGTCACGCTGAGCTTTCTCCAATTTATCAAGAATTAATTCCTTGAATTCCTGGAGTTCCTGGTCTGAATATCTGGTTTTTTCGCTCATAATATTTGGCTTTGATTTAAACCCTTGTGATAAATTTTACCAAAAATAACAAAAATTACTAATGCCCGCCTGAGCAACTCTCCTATTCTTATTGCTTTTCAACAATAATGAATGTAAGAGTCTCATCTATATCAACTTGTTTCGCATTTTCTGATTCAATATTTTCTACCAACTCAAAAGATGAAGCCAAAGTTTGATTGCTTATATATTCCGAATGTTTAAGAAGGGCATCATCGAATAAATCGTTTTTCTGAATCCTAATTTTGATTTTGTCTGTTACCTCAAAATCGCTCTCTTTTCTGATATTCTGTATTCTATTAACGAATTCGCGAGCAATTCCTTCCTGACGAAGTTCTTCTGTAATATTGATGTCGAGAGCAACAGTAATTGCGCCTTCGCTAGCAACCAACCAGCCCGGAATATCTTCAGAAAGTATTTCAACGTCTTCGGTTGAAAGAACTATTTTCTCGTTTTCAACCTGAATTTCGTAAGCTCCCTGTGTTTCTATGGTTGCAATATCGGCCTGACTCATTTGAGCAATAGCAGCCGAAATTTGCTTCATTAACTTACTGTATTTCGGCCCCAACGTTTTAAAATTGGGCTTAATCTTTTTCTTAATGATGCTCTCGCCGCCAGAGATGTATTCAATCTCTTTCACATTTATTTCTGAAAGAATGATGCTTTCAACCGCACTCAACTGAACTTTGAAATGTGGGTTAAGTACAGGAACCATAATTTTAGCAAGTGGCTGACGTACTTTAAGTTTCTCCTTACGGCGAAGTCCCAGAACCATGCTCGAAACCTTTTGCGCAATGTCCATTCTTTCTTCCAACTCTTTATCGATAATGCTTTCATCGAATGTTGGAAAATCGGCAAGATGCACGCTCTGTTCAGTTTCCTTACCTGTAACACTATTCAGGTCGGAATAGAGCTGATCCATGAAGAAAGGTGCAATTGGTGCAGCTAATTTGGCAACTGTGGCCAAACAAGTGTAAAGTGTTTGAAAGGCCGAAAGTTTGTCGGTTGTCATTTCGCCACCCCAGTAGCGTTTACGGCTCAAACGAACAAACCAGTTACTAAGGTTTTCAGAAACGAAATCGGCAATAGCACGGCCAGCTTTGGTTGGTTCATAAGCATCGTAGCTCTCGGTCACCTCTTTTATCAACGTGTTGAGCAACGATAAGATCCAACGGTCTAATTCAGGTCGTTTCTCAACCGGAATTTCTGCTTCTGAATAAGTAAATTTATCGATATTGGCATAAAGCGAAAAGAAGCTGTAGGTGTTATAAAGTGTACCGAAAAATTTCCGTCGCATCTCTTCAACTCCTTCAATATCAAACTTTAGATTGTCCCAAGGTTGCGAGTTGGTAACCATGTACCAGCGCAATGGGTCAGAACCATATTTTTCGATTGCCGAGAACGGATCAACAGCATTTCCAAGCCGTTTCGACATTTTATTTCCATTTTTATCAAGTACCAATCCGCTGGATATGACGTTCTTGAATGCCACAGAATCGCTTATCATTGTGCTTATGGCATGCAAAGTAAAGAACCATCCACGAGTTTGGTCAACTCCTTCGTTAATGAAATCGGCAGGGTAATTTGAGCCACTATCTATTAACTCTTTATTTTCAAACGGATAATGGAGCTGAGCATAAGGCATAGCTCCCGAATCGAACCAAACATCGATCAAATCGGGTTCGCGGAACATTTTCTGTCCTTTAGATGAAACTAACACGATATCATCAACATACGGACGGTGCAAATCTATTTTCTCGTAATTGTCTGCTGAATTGTCTCCTACCTTGAATCCTCCGTAAGGATTTTTGGTCATGAACCCGGCTCCAATCGATTTCTCAATCTCAGAAACTAATTCCTGAGTTGAACCAATACATATTTCTTCGCTTCCATCTTCAGTTCTCCAAATTGGCAGCGGAGTTCCCCAATAACGCGAACGCGAAAGGTTCCAGTCAACAAGGTTCTCAAGCCAATTTCCAAAACGGCCAGTTCCAGTGCTTTCAGGTTTCCAGTTGATTGTTTTGTTCAAAGCAACCATCTTTTCTTTGACTGAAGTAGTTTTTACAAACCACGAATCGAGCGGATAATATAAAATTGGCTTGTCGGTACGCCAGCAATGCGGATAATTGTGCACATGCTTTTCTACCTTAAATGCCTTATTTTCATGCTTTAACTTTACCGAAATATCAATATCGAGAGTCGAATCATCTTCCGTTAACGTATCATCGTAGGCATTCTTTACGAAACGCCCGGCATAGTCGCGGTAAACTTCTTCGTTAACGTATTCTTTAGCCCAATCTTCATCAAGATCTTCAATGTGGAAGAATTTCCCCGAACGGTCAACCATCGCCTGGCGTTTACCGTCTTTATCGACCATGATAAGAGGAACAATTCCTGCTTGTTTGGCCACACGGTCATCATCGGCACCAAACGTTGGAGCAATATGTACTATACCTGTACCATCTTCGGTAGTTACATAATCGCCAGGAATCACACGGAATGCATCGCCCTGCGGTTTTACAAACGGAATTAGCTGTTCGTAGTTTACACCAACCAAGCTAGATCCGGTGTATTCACCTAAAATCTTAAATGGAATTGCTTTGGCTCCAGCCTCATAATTATCAATTTCCAACTCAGCGTTTTTCGGACTGAAATGATTATTAATCAGATCTTTTGCAAGAATTACAGTAATTGGTATTCCGGTGTACGGATTGAACGAACGCACTTTCACATAGGTAATTTTTGGACCTACGCAAAGGGCTGTATTTGAAGGTAATGTCCAAGGAGTTGTTGTCCAAGCAAGAAAATAAAGATCAGTTTCAACACCTTCGAAAAGGAATTCTGATTTTTCATCACGAACAACCTTAAACTGAGCTGTTGCTGTTGTGTCTTTTACATCGCGGTAGCAACCTGGTTGGTTCAACTCGTGAGAGCTCAAACCGGTACCGGCAGCAGGCGAATAAGGTTGAATTGTATATCCTTTATAGAGTAATCCTTTACTGTACAATTGCTTTAGCAACCACCACAATGTTTCGATATAACGGTTGTCGTAGGTGATGTATGGATCGTCCATGTTCACCCAGTAGCCCATCTGACGGGTAAGTTCTTCCCATTCGCGGGTATATTTCATCACCTCCTTGCGGCAAGTGGCGTTGTATTCAGCAACTGTAATGTTCTTGCCAATATCTTCCTTGGTGATACCAAGCATTTTTTCAACGCCAAGCTCAACCGGTAATCCGTGGGTATCCCAACCAGCTTTGCGCTTAACCTGAAAACCTTGCATGGTTTTGTAACGACAGAAAATATCTTTAATGGCACGCGCCATTACGTGGTGAATTCCCGGCATTCCATTGGCACTTGGTGGCCCTTCGTAAAATACGAACGATGGTTTGCCCTCGCGGGTACTCATACTCTTATGAAACGTGTCGTCGGCTTCCCAACGGCTACGTATATCTTTGTTGATTTGCGATAAATCGAATTGCTTATATTCTGCAAACTTCTTACTCATAACGTGCAAAATGCCTGATTTTTAAAAAAGTTTACAAATATATAAAAACTTATTGGCCGACTACTGTGGCAAAAAATAAAGATGAGAATAACCAGAAAATTTAAAGTGGATATAACTATTTGCCAATGTATTGAATAAATTGAACAGCATTTTTGCACTCAAATTTAAGGCACAACTTTTCGATCGACTATAACTATATTTGCAACACAATTCTGAAAGAAGAAAGTATGACAATTGCCGAAATAAATGAGTTCTGCAAAAATACGCTTGTAGAACACCTTGACATTAAGTTCACTGAAGTTACTGAAACAACGGTTGTTGCCCAGATGCCCGTTCACTCTTCAACACACCAACCAATGGGTTACTTACATGGTGGAGCATCTTTAGCTTTGGCCGAAACTGTTGGTAGCGCAGGTTCACTTTTTATGGTCAATACCCAGAAATTCAATGTTTTTGGGTTACAAGTTTCGGCCAACCACATCTCTTCAATCAGAGAAGGTTTTGTTGTTGCAACAGGCAAAATTATTCATAAAGGCAGAACAACTCATGTTTGGGATATCGAGATACGTGACGAGGAAAACAAACTAATTTCGGTAGCACGGGTTACTAATGCAATTGTAGAGAAAAAAGCGGAATGAACTTTTTAGAAGCACTTCAACATTGTATTGAAAAGAATCTGGTTTTTGCGGCCTATCGATTACCGCATTCCGATGCAATCAGATTGGTTGTTCAAAAAGATCCTGAACCACAGAAAGTCAATATTTCTTCTTCAATTTTTGATCAATCGGGCTTTATTGTTTCACCGTTCATCGAAAATAAGCAAAACCCAAGTTATTTGATTCAACCCGATTTGAACTATATAAGTACTGATTATGAAAACTTTAACGAATTAATATCGTTGAGCCCTGTTCAAAATTGTGAGGATGATTTTGACGGCGGAATCATTACTAAATC
>CAZRXT010000066.1:0-1925 GCA_964604035.1 uncultured Prolixibacteraceae bacterium
TGCTTCCACCGGAAAAATGTTGTGGACTTATGAATCGGACAACTACTTGAACAGCGCTCCAGCTGTGGCAAACGGTAAAGCTGTTTTTGGCGGGTGCGATGGCTTTGTGCACATTGTTGACCTGAAAACCGGGAAGCTTGAAAACAAAGTTGAAGTGGCAACTTATGTGGCCTCTTCGCCCGCAATTGTTGAAAACAAAGCTTATGTGGGCGATTATAGTGGTGGAATTACCTGTGTTGATTTGCTTCAAAAGAAAATTTCCTGGAAATACGAAAACAAAGAGTCGGACCTCCCGTTTCTGGCCTCGCCTTCGGTTGTCGACAAGAAACTGATTATTGGTAGTCGCGATAAGTTTATTTATTGCTTCGACCTGAAAAACGGCAAAATTATCTGGAAAAAGAACACCGGCAATAGGATAGAAGCATCAACCGTTGTCAACAAAAAGCAACTCTTGTTGGTTAATATGCGCGGTGACCTGATGCTGATGGATATTCTGGATGGGAAAACCATTTGGACTTACGAACTCGGCACTTCGGTATTAAACACGCCAGCAGTGGTTGAAGAGGGAATTGTTGTTGCCGGTAGCGATGGTAACGTATATTTCTTTACTGACAAGTGATAACCAATTAGCTGTAGAATAATTAGTAAAAGAATTCTATTTCAACAGAAAGATTAATTAAAAAAGAGATGAACATTGTTCAGATAATACCAGGATCGGGTGGAAGTTTTTACTGCGGAAATTGTTTGCGCGACAGTAAGTTGGTTGATTCATTAAAGAAACAAGGGCATTCGGTGGTGAAAGTCCCCATGTACTTGCCTCTATTTTCCGACGAGCACGACATCAGCGATATTCCTGTGTTTTATGGTGCTATAAGCATTTATTTGAAACAGCTTTACCCAGTTTTCAGGAAAGCACCGGAGTGGTTCGACAACCTTCTGAATTCGAAACCGTTGATGAAAATGGCTGCTGGAATGGCCGGTTCGACCAATGCAAAAGGATTAGAAGAGATGACTGTTTCGATGCTGTTGGGCGAACAGGGAAAGCAGAGTGCCGAACTGGATAAGATGGTTGATTGGATTGCCGAACATTGTAAGCCCGATGTGATTCATCTTTCGAATGCACTTTTGCTTGGACTTGCCCGTAGGCTGAAACAGAAATTGAATATCCCGGTTGTTTGCTCGCTTCAGGACGAGGATGTTTGGGTTGATGTGATGAAGCCTTCCTTTAGGACAAAAGTCTGGGAATTGATGTCCGAAAGAGCCACCGATGTTGATGCGTTTATTTCTGTGAGCGAATACTACGCCGAAGTGGCAAAGAAATGGATGAACCTGCCAACTGAGAAGATGCATACCGTTCATTTGGGTGTTGATCCGGCTGAATATTCATTTATAAATTCAGTTCAAAAGAAGGAACGGACAATTGGGTTCATCTCCCGAATGAATAGCGAAAATGGATTAGATATTTTGGTCGATGCCTTCATTATTCTCAAGAAAGATAAGAAGTTCGACGATGTTCACCTTCATGTAACAGGCGGCAGTACAGGCGAAGATACTGTTTTTGTGAAAGAACAAAAGAAGAAACTTGAGGAGCTGGGATTGAGACCGTACTCTCATTTTTGGGAGAAGTTTGAAAATCCTCACCGACAGAGATTTCTTGATCGTATGCAGCTCGTTTCTGTTCCAGTACGAAATGGTGAAGCTTTTGGTATTTACCTTACCGAAGCTATGGCGTCTGGAATTCCAGTTGTTCAGCCTGCCCTAGGTGCTTTTCCCGAGATTGTTAATACGGCAGGTGGTGGAGTTATTTACGAACCAAACTCTCCCGAGGTTCTTGCTAAAGCACTTGCCGATTTGCTTGATAATCAGAATAAACTTGAGCAGTTGAGCGCCGAAGCTCGCGAAAGCGTTGTGAATCATTTCGACAT
>CAZRXT010000066.1:2025-6628 GCA_964604035.1 uncultured Prolixibacteraceae bacterium
GCTGGGTATTTTTCACTTACAATTTTGGCAAGGAATGTTGGATCACCACGGCGATGGGCAATACGCATAAGGTCGTAATAACGTTCACCTTCGAAAGCTAACTCGCGAGCTCTTTCTTCAAGAATATTTTCTTCGAATAAGTATTGTTTTGCGCGGAGATTACCGCTCAAGTTTTTATATCCGGTAACTTCGTTTGTAAACGGATCGAACTCAAAAACAATGTTTTCAATTTTAAATCTTGCTTCGCCCGAGCCAAAACCAACACGGCCTCTCACACCCATCTGATCTCTCGAAGTACTTTGGTCGTAGTTACTTCCATCGTTAATAATGTTGAGGGCATTCAACGTGTATGAAGTTACAACGCCATCAGCATTTTCATAGTTCCAGTAGTTATAAATCTCAGCTAAATAGAGGTTTACACTTGCTCCACGATAGATAATAAAGTTTGGATCTTGATCGTAAATGCCATCGCTGCTCAGTAAATATTTGTAAACTAATGTATCTACATTCTCCATTAAACTTTCAACACTCCTATCTTCTTCTAACCTCTTATATTCCAACATTCTGGTAATATTTGGGATTTCTGAATTGTTGCGTAGGTACAAATAAGAAACGCCAAATCCACGATAATAATCGCCTGGGATACCTGGATTAATTGTTTTTGTACTGTCTAAAACAGTTTTATCGTATTGAATTACAGAACCTCTCCATTGTGTTTCCCATTTGTGGACACACTCTTTTGTTGGTTTGAGCATGTATCCATCGGTAAGCCATGGCGAGAATAAACGCTGCAAGTCGTTTTGCTGTTGGTTGGCTTTATTGAACCAAACTGTGAGTATATGTTCACGGCTATCAATATTCAGAAAAATATTTGACCACTGTCCATAAGAAAAAGCGTCATCGAGCTGATAACGGTTGTTGGTCGAACTGTTGTACACAACTTTTTCAAAATAGTATGCGCTTTTAGCCAAATCGCCAAGAGTTAAATACATGTGTCCGAGCAATGTTTTATAACTCCAATCGCTCCAAATAGTTACTTCCCACGAATTATCGTTATTGTCGATATAATGGTTAACGCCAACGGCTTTGACTTTAGTTTCAAGTTCTTTGGTGAAGTAGCGGATTACACGGTCAGTATCAAAATATTGCTTTTCAAGAACAGTTTGTTGGTTGCGAATTGTATCGTTGTGATATCCGTCGATACTGTAAACCACATAAACACTGTCGACATAAGTTACTTTTGAATTGATAAACGCATCAATTTCTTCAATTGTTGAAATCCGCTCATCGATTAAAGGAACTTTACCATAGATTCGAACCGCATTAAAATAAGCCCAAGCTCTCATGCACAATGCTTCGCCGTAGAGTTTATCGTAGTTGTTAACTTCGGCTGCCGAGTTAAGCACATCGGGGTGTTCTTTTTCAAGAATTGAAATAAAACGGTTGGTTGCAGCTATCAGTTTAAAGAAATTCTGAGGCGAAGCATATTTGTTTTCTTTCGACACATTGAAATTGTAAATTTCCATCAGATCAGCATCTGCATTTTCGGTAACTGTAAGCAAATCACTACGTAGCTCTCCAAGCACAACAATTTGTTCTACCAAATCTTGTTGAAGGGCATATAGTCCCATTGCGGCTGAGCGATATTCGTACCAATCGCCATATAATTGATCTTCGGTAACAGCGTTGTCCTGATCGGGATTGAAAAAGTCTTCGCACGAAGTAAGGTTTCCCAGCAAAAATAAGGCTGAAACTATTATTGCAACTGATTTTTTGAGACTGCTCATAATTCTGTTTCCTAACATTTTTATAAACCAATTTTAATTCCAACTAAAAACTGCCGTGGACTTGGTGTTTGTCCGTAATCAACTCCTTGATCGACTAGTTGATAGGAGTATGAGAATTCGGGATCGTAACCTAAATAGTTACTGAGTGTAATAAGATTAGTGGCCGAAATATAGACCTCGGCATTTTTGAATACCAAGAATTCATTTGGCATTTTATAGCTTAAACAAAGACTTTTCAGCCTTAGGTAAGAACCATCTTCAATCCAGCGGGTCGAGAAGTCGCTATTGCCAACCTTATCGCCCCATAATGCACGTGGAACGTCTGTTTGCTGACCTTCATATTGCCAGCGGTTAAGAACATTGCTGCTTTGATTGGCAAAATCGACCATCGATTCGTTTTTGAAGCGTACGTAATTGAAAACTTCATTGCCCGAAACGAAATTCACAAAAGCACTTAACGACCATCTTTTATAGGTAAAAGTATTTGTGAAACCACCAGTAAAATTGGGTAGGATAGACCCAATTACTTTTTTATCGTAATCGTTAATAATACCATCGGGAGTTCCCTGCGCACCTGAAATGTCTTCATATTTGGCATCGCCGGCTTTATAGGCAACACCTTTGTCGTTGACTAAGTTTGCAGTGGCAGCCTCGGTCGAAGTTGAAAAAACGCCGTTATACTGATATCCATAGAAACTGTTAGCTGGAGCGCCAACCATGTTTGCGATGTTATAATCATCAATTTCGGTTATGAATTTGTTGTTTTCGATCGATAAAATTTCGTTTTCTACGTGAGAAACATTTGCCTCAATATCCCACTTAAAGTTCCGGGTATTAACTACTCGGAGGAAAGCGTAAGCATCCCAACCAATATTTTCCATTTTGCCCGAGTTTTCGGGACGGTATTCGTACCCAAAATATGGCTCAAGAGGTTTGTAAATCAACATATTACTAATGGTTGTTTTAAATATGTCGAAATTGGCTCTTACCCTGCCACCCCACAACGCAACATCAATTCCGGCATCTAGCTTATTAGCAGTTTCATAAGTCAACTCATTGTTTTCGATTGTTGCCGGATAAATACCTGTTGTTTCGCGGTATCTTACAGTTTTATAGTAGTTTGCAGCATTTGTTTCGCCAATATCGTCATTTCCAGTATGACCGGCAGAAGCTCTGATTTTAAGTTCCTCAATCCATTCGATATCGTTGAGGAAATCCTCGCTCGAAATGCGCCATCCTAAGCTGGCAGAATAGAATAGACCGAAAGGGTTATTGAAAATCTTGATTGTATTTTTTGCATTTTGCCCAATTCGCGACGATCCGTCGAACGAAACAACCGCTGTTGCAAGGTATTTGTCCTGATAAGAGTACGAAGCTTTTTCGTAAACACTCAACCAATTCCAGTTACGGTTTTCGCCTCCCATTTCACGCAAATTTGAAACGCCATCGGCTAACGTGCGGTATTCATCATTTTCCTGTGCATTTTTTGCAACTCCCCAGTCGTACTGGAATTTGTTGCTCATCACATTAAAGCCTGTTGTTGAATTTAGTGCATGATCGGAACCAATTTTCTTGTTGAAAATCAGCATTGTATTGTTGCTGAACCCGTTGAATGTGTTAGTCGATGCTTTAGCAACATTCCAAGCTTCGCCGTTAAAGTAGGTTTCCATACCTTGGTTTGGCATAAAAAGATTCTCTTTGAAAGAATTATATGTAATGCCAACATTTGTACGTAGCAAAAGATTTTTTGACACGTTGGCCTCAATTCCTAAAGCAGTCACAATGTGATAATTCCGTGTTAAAGCTTCAAAGTTTTCAATTGTTGCCAATGGGTTACTTACTCCAAATTCGTCAACATCCGAAAGCAAGAGGGTTTCTTTTCCTTCGGTGTCGTATTGATATGGGTTAAGCAGTGGCGATTTGGCCAAACTTGTAAGCATTGGGCTTGTTTCACTAACTCGTGCCGATTCTTTTAAGCTCGAACTATTGGTGTTGAACGAAACAGAAGCGTTCATCCTGAGCCAAGTAAAGATATTCACCAAACTCACAAATCGAAGGTTATAACCATCGTAGTCGGTGTTTTTTATAATCCCTTCGTTTTTCAGATAACCAAAAGACAACCCGTAGCGGGCAATTTCGTCGCCACCTTTAACTTTTATGTTGAAGTTTGTGAATGATGCATTTTCAAATATTAATTTCTGCCAATCGGTATCGTGTTGATAATCAATATAACGCTGATCTTCTGGTTCAAGAAATAAGTTTGGATAATTTTCGATCAAATCTTCTTCGTATTCGCCCGATGAATAAATCAATTCATTAGCTAATGTTTTGTGCTGCTGTGCATTTAGCTGCGATATATAACGTTGAGGCTTTAACGAAAGTCCTTTTCTGAAATCGATATCGAAAGAGGTTTCGGTAGCACTAGGATCAAGTGTTGAGATCATTACTACACCATTTGTAGCTTGTGAACCATAAGCTGCAGAATATACTGCATCTTTTAAAACGGTAGCATTTGATATGTCGAAAGGGTTAACAGATTGCAGCGGGTTATATGAAAAACCATCGATAACAGAACCGAACAATCCCTGTGGTTCCATAATTACGCCATCGACCAAATAAAGAGGTTGGTTAGAGGCATTTAGAGAGTTAATACCCCTGATAAAAGTTGTTGCGCCACTACTTGGGTCGCCCGATTGATTAATTACATAAACACCCGGTAGGCGGCCTTGCATATAGCGATCGATAGATGGCGACATAGAATTTTTTGTGTCTTCCAATTCTAAATTAGAAAAGGAGGTTGCCATGTTTTTCGAATT
>CAZRXT010000066.1:6728-10199 GCA_964604035.1 uncultured Prolixibacteraceae bacterium
GTAAATGCCGGCATTTCGCGCGAACCTTCCACGCTAACAGAAACATTTGGAACGGGCTTAAATTCAGGCGATACTATCGTTCCAGAAACAACAAGGGTATCTTGAGCCAATATAGTGAAGCCAGATGTTAGCAACATTACTGCAACTATCATCATTTTTGAAATGAATCGGTGAATTGACATATTCATTGGTGAACTTTTTAGCAATTTTGAATTGATACCGGCTCTTACTTGTTCGTTAAAGTTTCCTTCAGACCAACCAGTTGCCATTTTTGTATCGATTTTTTTTCTCATTATCAAAACAGTTTAGGATGAAGTAATTTATTCGTCAGAAGGATTAACGGTTATCTCATCCAACATATCTTCGGTTACACATTCTATATAGTCTATAACCAATCCGTTGGCTCTTAAAGTGCTTGGTCCTTTGTATTCAAACCGAATTGTTGCTTTACCGTATTCGGTTATATTATCGACCCAGAAATCAAATTTATTGTAGCGTCCATCGGGCAAAAACCGAATGTCTTCAACCGAACTTTGTATGATGCCACGATTTTTGGAATATTCAGCATAGTCGAAAGTTCTAACCAGCTCATCATTTACGTAGATGTCATAAATCCCACCATAGTCCATGTGTGTTCTGACCACAAATAAATATCGACGAGGGAATAAAGCGTCGGTTTTGAATTCCAGGTTGAAAGCGCCAGCATATTTGTTGGGGAAATTTACAATCAAAATCGAATCGTTCGAAGCAGTAGCTACGTTATCGGCATCAGGAACAAAGGTCTGATCGCTTGTAACCTCAACGCTATCGCTCCAACTATAACGGTCTTTACCTAAGACGGTTAAAAGTGCTTCGCCTTCGGTTCGGAGTGGGCGTAAATAGAGCGAGTCGAGTATTTCAAATGTTGTGTAATTGTAGGCATAACCATTGCTGCAAATAACCTTATCGGTAGGTACAAAGTCGATTGAAACGTCATCGCCCAAAATATTTTTCAAAGAGTCTACCTGAAAATCTTCTATTTCGAGTTGGTTTGCAAAAACCCCTTTTTGGAGAAGATATGGAATTAATACCTCTTGTTGCCAAAGTACTGGAATATCTTCATGGCTTTTGTAAATACCGCCAATTTTCAATGCCATACCATCTAGTGCCTGCTCGTAAATCTTTTTCCTCGGAAAAACCAGTGTAGCTGTCTTTAACCTGAATTCTTCTGAAACTTCAAAGAATTCTTCTTCAAACAGGTTAATTACAGTAATAACAGAGTCATAAATAGTTTTTCCATCGTCGTTGAACCCAATAGGTTTGCTGAGTTCTTTATCAAGAGCAATTGAGTCTTTATCGTCGATGTAATATTCCAACGCAGGAATATTTTCGCCTATGTATTCGTAAAGACTTGGATCGGGAGTTGCTACATTGCTGATAATAAAATACCTGCCGTTTTCATAAAGAGGACTGGTGAATGTAACTGGAATATTGTCGTAAGTATATTGATTGTTAGAGTTTTCGAATTCAGCAAATTTGAGCATCAACGTCTGAATTTTCCGTTTTCCAGTGATATTATTAGGCTGAATGAAGTATTTAAGAATATGGTAATCGACAATCTCTTTCTTTACCTCCGACCCAGCCAGAAATATATCGATGGCCTCGTTCGATGGTACAAACAAAGAATAAACATCGTTGTACTTTTGGTCGAACAACGTATCGAGCTCATACTTTTCGATAAGAGCAACAAATTTTGAAACGCCGGCATCGGCTTTGAGGGCATCCCAAACGCTCTGGTCAACCGTTTCGGGTTGGTTGTTGTAATGTTTTTCCCAAGTTTCATCGCAGGCAATTACTCCAACAAGAAGTAGTGCTGCAAAAAGTATATAACTAATTTTCTTCATATTACTTTATATAGAATAAGCCTTGCCAATTATTAAATAGGTTCAAAACGAACAACATCCCAATAGAAAAATCCGGGGATCAACGATTTAACCGTTATTACATGTGGTTCATAATTAACGATTGAGACCGAACCAAGATCAATTTCAATATACGGATCGGTAGAGGTTCCTCCTGATGTAAGGTCTACTAAACCTCCAACTTTTACGCCGTCGAAGAAGACCTCAACCAGAGCATTGTCGCTGTTGTAAGCATGAGCCCTGATCGATAAATCGTAATCGCCCTGAATAATGCTTGGTAAAGTGTAGCTGACCGAGAAATCGCCTTCCATAACGATGTAATCATCACCCCATGCAGTATTTGACGCATCTTCAGATTTTGCGAATATCAGCTGATCGTTTCCGCCGGTCCAGGTTAGAGTTGTCAACAACGAAGGGTCTTCAATGAGGAACTCGCCGCCTTCTTCTCTATATTGAATAAAAAGCTGTTCTTCATTAAACTCGAAGTTTAGTTCTGCAATTCCGGCTTTGGTTGGGATCATGAGCTGATTTACAAAGTGAATTGCTCCACTCTGAGTTAGCACATTGCTCAAATCGTAGAAAAACGTTACATAGTCTACAAACGTTGTATCGTTCGAAAAAGAGACCAAGGTATCTTCACTATGGATTTCAAGGTCGATATTTTTCCCGTTTATCATGATTGGATTCTGACCAAAAGTTGTGTAGTTTGTCGATACTTCTTCCATGTCGGATAAGAAATATTGCCCTGCCAGAATATGATAACCTACAAAATTGTGCAATGCGTTATAATCGTCGGTATAATCAGAATTATTTGGACTAATGCGCTTTACAAGATCGTCGAAACTGTTTATTCCATTTTTTTTGAAAATTGAGTCGGGTTCAAGCAGAAGAGTTACAGGACTTAAGCTTACAGTGTCGCGAAGAACAACCCTGTTAAGTGTTTCAGCAAAACCAGTAGCAACAACGGCTTGAGCAAAAATTGAAAAGTCGGGATTTTGCTGCAACCATTTGCTTGTTGTGAAAGTAACAGGCTCTAGTGCTTGAGTAATAACGTGAATATATCCGTTAGAAACTTCGATGTTGCTAATTGAAACCGGAGCCACATTGTTGACTTTGTAATACGAACTGTCTTTTCCAATTTCGAAACCTATAGTTAGGTATTGGCCGTTAAGGTTCAGTTCGGGCAGAGCTCCAAAAGGGAAATCGTTGGTAATGATGCTCATATTTACAACATGGTGGCGAGCCATTGCTGCAACATACTCTTTATCGGCCAAAAGCTCTTCAAATGTTGAATAAGAGTTGCTATTTGCGATAAACTGGTCAATTGCATCGTTTGTGGGCAAAAACATTGTGTACCCATCGCCATTTGGATTGTAAGCACTCATTGTTTTGTCGAGTCCACCTTCAATCAAAATTTGTTTAAATTTTGAATAGATAGAGTCGTTATCAGCAATGTAATCATAAACAGTCTGATTGATCATATCTTCAAACCCAGCTTCAATTGGTTCGTCTTTATCGCATGATTGGAAAGAGAGAACCGTCAGGGCGATCGTCAATAAGTATAAAATTC
>CAZRXT010000067.1:0-5117 GCA_964604035.1 uncultured Prolixibacteraceae bacterium
TGCACAACAAGGTTAACTTGATGGCTGAGCTTTCTAAAATTAAAAGGGTTATGCAGAAGGTCGTTTCTGATGCACCTCACGAAGTTCTGCTTGTTCTTGATGGTTCTACCGGACAGAATGCTTTTGAGCAGGCAAAACAATTCACTCTTGCCACCGAAGTTACAGCTCTTGCTCTTACCAAACTCGATGGTACAGCTAAAGGCGGTGTTGTGATTGGTATTTCCGATCAGTTTAAAATCCCGGTTAAATATATTGGTATTGGCGAAAAAATCGATGACCTTCAGATATTTAATCGAAGGGCTTTTGTTGAATCATTTTTCGAAAAATAATTACTCTACACCCTGATTTCTGAAGGGGAAAGCTACAATAAGAGTTGTTTTCTTGGTTGAAAACATCTTAAAATGAGATAGTTTAGCGTTTTAATAGTTAACAAAGTCCCCTTCTGGGGATTTAGGGTTTATGTCAAATCAGAAAGTAAATATAGTAACACTTGGTTGTTCTAAGAATCTTGTCGATTCGGAGCATCTTCTGAAACAGTTTGAAGCCAATGGCTTTGAAGTTTTCCACGATTCAAACAAACCTTCAGATGTTGTAATAATCAATACCTGTGGTTTTATTCTCGATGCGAAAGAGGAATCTATAGGTATGATTATGGATTATGTCGATGCCAAAGTGAAGGGTTTGGTAAAGAAAGTTTATGTTATGGGTTGTTTGTCTGCTCGTTACAAAGATGATCTGATTTCTGAAATACCAGAGGTTGACCGCTTTTTTGGCAAGTTCGATTTCGATGCAATTATTGAAGAATTAGGCATTCAGAAACGTAAAGACCTACTGTTTGACCGTCATTTAACCACGCCTTCTCATTTTGCATATTTGAAAATTGCAGAAGGGTGCAATCGTACATGTGCTTTTTGCGCAATACCTCAGTTTACCGGAAAATACAAATCGGTTTCTATTGACGATTTGGTTGCTGAGGCCGAAAAACTAGCATCTCAAGGAGTTAAAGAGTTGTTGCTTATTGCTCAGGAACTTACATCTTATGGGCTCGACATCTATAAAGAAAAGAAATTACCCGAATTAATTGATTGTTTATCGGCAATTGAGGGAATTGAGTGGATACGGCTTCATTATGCATATCCTTCGCAATTCCCTGTTGAATTGCTGAAAGTTATGCGCGAAAATCCAAAGGTTTGCAAATACCTCGATATTCCTTTTCAGCATATTTCAGACCATTTGCTTTCGGATATGCGGCGTAATGTTTCAGGGCAACAAACTCGCGAATTGATTAATTTGATTCGTTCTGAAGTTCCAGGAATTGCTTTGCGAACTACGCTTTTGGTTGGTTTTCCGGGCGAAACCGAAGACGATTTTCAGCAGTTGATTGAGTTTGTAAAAGAGATGAAATTCGACCGTTTAGGTGTTTTCCCTTACTCGCATGAAGACGATACCTATGCTGCAAAAAATTATTCCGACGATATTCCTCAAGAGGTGAAGCAAGCTCGTGCCGATAAAATAATGGCAGTACAGCAAGTTATTTCAGAAGAAATTGCTGCATCAAAAGTTGGCCGTACGTTGAAAGTTTTAATCGATCGCAAAGAGGGCGAATACTATATTGGCCGCACCGAATTCGACTCACCTGAAGTTGATGGCGAAGTGCTAATCTCTACTTCAAAAAGGCTCAAAAAGGGAACATTCTATAAAATTAAAATCGCTTCTTCCGATATGTTCGACCTGTTTGGCGAAGTAGAATAATTGGCTATACGCTCCTTTTCATTATAAACGGAATTTTCGTTTTGCTCGGGATTGTCAATGGAATCTGTTCTATTGTAACTAAGCTAGTGTTTAGGCCATAGGCATTTATGTCGCTTAATCCTGCACGTTTAAAGCGGTAATAAAGGTTGAGTGCCAATCCGTCGAATAGCCCAAGATCAACTTGCCGTATAACACTCCTGTCGATATGTACAAACCTGAATTCGGAAAGAATGTTGTGTTTTTTCAACGATGGATGGTGGCTTATTAAGTTGATTTTTCCTTCATCCGACAAGTGTTTCAAAACCTGTTTGAAGTATTCATTAATCCTTGGCTGAACCTTAAATCCGATGAAGAAGTCAATTCTCATTACTTTTCCAGGCCACAGTTCTGTCACTTTATATTCGAGCGTATAAGGAGAATCTACCATGTCGACATGCAAAAACCAGTACATATCAGCTCGTTTAGCCTGTCGGTTAATAATTGAATCAATGGTTTTGGCTTCCAGGTCTGTTATATTGTTGGCATGTGTCGTATAAACGAGGTTTCCTGCATATTTAGGAATGGTTTCATCGTTGCTAAGGTCAGAGATAATCGGCAGATATTCGTCAAGTTTATAGAAGGAAATATATCGGTTTCGAACTTTTCGCCCGTAGTACATCGAGAACATGATTAGAGATAGAATTCCACCAATTAAAATAGTAACCCAACCGCCATGAGAAAATTTTTGCATGTTGGCTATCAGGAATGCACCTTCAATAACCAGATATATACTAAGAAAAATTGCAATAATTGGCTTTGGAATATTTTTCATTTTTAGGTAGAATGCGACTAAAATGGTGGTCATCAGCATGGTAATGGTGATCGATAGCCCGTAAGCTGCTTCCATATTTGAAGAATTCTGAAACAGCAACACCACAATGCAACACGATATCAGCAGCATCCAATTGATTGAGGGGATATAGATTTGACCTTTTGAGTGTGAAGGGTATTTTAATCGTACTCTAGGCCAGAAATTTAGCGAAATTGCTTCGCTTATTAATGTGTATGAGCCGCTTATTAATGCCTGACTTGCAATAACTGCTGCCATGGCCGCCATTGCAATACCAATTGGTAAAAACCATTGTGGAATGATTGCATAGAATGGGTTTGTTTTAGCGTCGATACTTGAAATATTGTTCAAAATCCAAGCTCCTTGACCAAGGTAGTTAAGTATCAGTGTAATTTTGACAAATATCCAGCTGGTGCGTATGTTTTTTATTCCGCAGTGGCCTAGGTCGGCATAAAGAGCTTCGGCCCCGGTTGTGCAGAGAAAAACCGCACCCAATAAAAGAAATCCCAGAGGGTATTTTGAAAGTAAAAGTATCATGTAATAAGGGTTGAATGCTTTCAAAACAATTGGGTTGTTAACTAATTGACTAACACCAAGAATTCCTAACATTGAGAACCAAAGCAACATGATAGGGCCAAACGATTTTCCAATAAATGCGGTTCCAAATTGTTGTATAAAGAAAAGTGCGGTGATGATGATTAATACAATTGGAATAACCGGAATAGTTGGGCTAACCAATGCCAACCCTTCAATGGCCGACATAACCGTTATTGATGGCGTAATAATTCCGTCGGCAAGGAGCGTACTGCCACCAATAATGGCAAATATGTACAACCACGACTCTTTTTTCCGGAGCAGCGCAAACAGTGAGAATATTCCGCCTTCTCCCTTATTGTCGGCGCGGAGCGTTATAATCACATATTTTATGGTGGTTTGCAGTGTAAGTGTCCAAATAATGCAGGAAAGCGAGCCAATAATTAGCAATTCATCAATTGTTGAACTTGCGCCCAATATTGCTTTCATTACATATAATGGAGATGTGCCGATGTCGCCAAATACAATTCCTAGCGACACGATCAGCCCTGCAAAGCTGAGCTTTTTAAGCTGATTACCTGAGTGTAATGGCATATAGTAGATATTAAATTGGGCGCAAATGTAAATTAAATAATGATCCAAAATTGAGACTAATCAACAATTTTCTCTTTGTTAATTTCGTATTAAAAAGTTTGGATTTCAGCAGTCTAATTAATTATTGTTTTCTTCTACAACAAAAATCTTTGCATAAAGACTTTTTTTCAGCGATAGTTGAATTTTTCTAGTTAAATTATTGTCGGCATCATAGAAATTATGATCTTTAGAACTTAAATTCAATTTACTTATTCTTAGTCTCAATGTTTACAACAACTACGTATACCGATCAATCTGTTGCATGTGTTATGCCCGATGGTAGGCTCGACACCGTGAATAGTTCTGAATTCGACAGGACTGTATTGTCGATTGTGCATAATGAACTTTACTTAATTGTAGATTTCTCGCAGTGTAACTATATGTCGAGTACAGGTTTGAGAGTATTACTTTCTACCGAAAAGCGGCTAAAGGCCAAAGGTGGGGCGTTGTATATTTCGTCTGTTCCGCCCGAAGTTTTTCAGGTTTTCGAAATGGCAGGGTTGCACAAGGTTTTTCAATTTTCAAGTAACCGACAAATTGCTGTTGATGAGATAAATCGTTTGAAACAAACAGCTTGCAATTGCAAAGAGTGGGTTGCAGCTGGGAATCATTTCCTCTCTTATATTGCCGAAAAGCCCAATGGATCTGCCCTAATATGGAAAGATCAGGGGATTGCGAGTTATAATGAACTGGGTTTCTCTGTTGGAATTGGTCGAATGGCCGAATCTCTTGAAGAAGGCACTAGCTCCGAGGGATTATTTATTACAACTGGAAATAGTGCGGGTTTTATTCCAGATGATGAATCGTTATTACCCGATTTTCGAATTTCAAATACCCCATCCCAATCAGGGGTTTTTGTCAATCGTGCAATTTCGTTCGGTCAAAACAGTTCAGCGTTGGTTAAAATGGGTAATTCAGCTTCGATAACACTTCAACAGTTGTCGGATGTTTTGTATGATGAAGAATTACAGAACATTATGGCTTTTGCGGTTGCTAATTTTAACCACAATGCACCTTCTATTTCATTTTGTATTGTGCTTGACCAATCGCTGTCTGAAAACCTAAAGAAAGATGGGTTTCATCTGCCGGGATTAACACCTACAACCGAAGCTGGTATTTCCCTTTGGGGTGCTAGGTTCGAACTTGAGGAGCTTGAAGATTTGGGCGGAGATAGTTCATTGTCGATATTTTTGAAAAAGGCTTTGACACTTCAAACGATAGGAGAAGTTAAGACGCTTGATCTTTTGGAATTGCTTGTTGATCCTGTTGTCTGGCTTTTTACTGCCGAAGATTTGGTCGATGCTTCATCTCTACGCATTGCTTTAGATGTCCCGAACGAAGGTTTTTCTGAACCCTACAAAGCTTTTCT